>JAYUVR010000028.1:0-2105 GCA_043753955.1 Archangium sp.
ATGCGGCAACGACGCGAGGTCGCGCCGACTGATGAGAACAATTTCGAAGTGTCGACCAATGAATCGATGGCCAAGTCGCTCAATGATTTGTCGAATGTGGTGACCGCAGCGACCTTCGGAGTTTGTATTTTGTCTCTCATCGTCGGCGGCATCGGCATTCTCAACATCATGCTGGTGTCGGTGACCGAGCGAACGCGTGAAATTGGCATTCGAAAAGCGCTGGGGGCGAGAAAGGCGCGTATTTTGATGCAGTTCGCTACCGAAGCCGTGGTGCTCTCGCTCGTCGGCGGCGTGATTGGTATCGGTATTGGCTTCGGTTTGGCCTTCTTGGGGAGATGGACCTTCGGCCTCTACACGTCGGTACCCGTTTGGGCGGTGGCGGTTTCGCTCCTCATGTCCAGCGGAGTTGGCCTGTTGTTCGGCATCTACCCAGCGGCCCGAGCAGCGCGCCTTGACCCCATTGAAGCCATGCGAGCCGAATAGGTGGGTTTTTTTAGGCCTTAAGTTCACCGAAACCATGCAGTTCAAAACGGCTTGAACTATATGAACGGGTATGGATGCCTTCAGCGCCTTCAAGCCCTTTTTGACTCAGATTGAGACTCAGCTCATCGCTCAGCTCGGCGGTGAGGAACCGAAACCTGACGACACATTGTTGTTGGCGGCACGGCATCTGTGTCTGAAGGCGGGCAAACGGGCTCGGCCGATGCTGGTCAAAATTTTCGGCGATACCTTGGGTGTTCCTGAGTCAAAACTGATCGACCCTGCGGTGGCTGCGGAGCTGATTCATGCGGCCTCGTTGCTTCACGACGACGTGGTGGACAATGGAATGTTCCGCCGCGGCAAGCCGACGGTGAATGCCCGCTGGGGCAACATCGTGGCGGTGATGTCGGGTGATTTGCTTCTTTCTGGGGCTTTGCTCAAACTTTCAAAATTCGATGCTCGCATCACCCGGCACGCCTTGGCGACGGTGACTGAGATGAGTCGTGCAGCGATGGATGAGGTGGAAGCCCGCGGCAATTTGGATCTCTCGCTTGAAGGGCTCAAAGCCATCGGTGAAGGAAAGACCGGCTCGCTGTTTGGTTTTTGTGGAATCGCCGCCGCGTTGGTCGCTGGAGACGAAGAAGCAGCGCGCCGTTTTGATGCCTTTGGCAGGCGCATCGGTGTGGCTTTCCAGATGGCCGATGACATTCGAGACATTTCTGGCACCGACGAGGGAAAGCCTCAGTACGCAGATCTCCAGTCTCGTACGCCGAATCTGCCCGTGGTGTTGGCCGTGTCGCGAGATCCAAAGATTAAAAAGCGAATTGCAGAAGCCTGGGGGTGGACCGCGCTGACCCATGACAAGGTCAGAGAATTGGGCACCGCCGTTTTGGTGACGGGCGCGCTCGATGAGGCCACGGTGTTGATGAACAAAGAAATCGATGCCGCGGTTGAAGCGCTGGGGCCGTACGCACACCGCGAATCGGGTGCCAATTTGGTGATGTGGGCGCGAACACTGGCGCAAGGGATTGCGCTCAAGGGGGCCGCATGAAGGGGTATTTGTGGCAGGCAGAACCGGGCGCCGAGGCACAACCTGAGAAGCTGCTCGATTGGGAATCAGTGGCCATCGATGCGGTGGGCAACGTGATTGAGTTTTGGGGCTTCAAGCGAAATCAAGGCCGAGTGTGGGCATTGCTCTACTTGCGCGACGTCGCCCTAACGGCGGCAGAAATTGAGAAGGAACTTGAGCTCTCGAAGGGTGGGGTTTCGATGCTCATTCGAGATCTCGAGCGATGGGGCGTGGTGATTCGCGTGCGCACTCCCGGCGATTCGTCGTGGAGATACAGGGCCGAAACTGAACTCCTGCAGATGGCGCGCAGAGTGATTGAGGAACGTGAATTTTCATTTATCGCTCGCATTCGCAGCGATCTCGAAGAAGCGCGAAAGTTGGCTGAAGCCCACGCGGGTACACCTAAGGCACAAATTGCCAGGTTGCAGCGTATGGAAACGTTGGCTGAAGCGACGGAAAAGGCGCTGAGACTCTTCTTGAAGACGTCGCGCCTTGATGTGGGAAACATGTTCAACGTGTTTCGCTCTTGAGCTGATTTCTCAGATACACACGCTTT
>JAYUVR010000029.1:0-3203 GCA_043753955.1 Archangium sp.
TCATCGCTTGTGGCCCACAAGCCATCGATTCAGAAGAGACCTCAGCTTCGGACGTACCGACTGGCTCTATTCAACAAGCGTCCAACGCAACATGCGTCACCAGCGCAACTCAAGACTATAATTTTTGCGCGGATCTCTACGCTAAAGAAATGACTTTGTCTTACCCGGGCTTTTACAGTTTCTTCCTCGCAGAGGGCAAAGACAAATGCCTACCAAAGTACAACCTTGCCAAGCAGGTCTGCAACCTGAAGAGCTCCGCTGTCATCTACCGGGTTTTAGACGCCAATATCCACATGGAAACCACCGTGTATGAGACGAGCATTTTTGGCCCTGTGGAAGCAAAATTCACGTTTGCAGCCAGTCCCTTGTCTGATGCCCGTGCGAACAAGACGCCCATTTACCGATGCCTGACCAATTCGAGTTCAACGGCAGATTGGTCGAATGACTTTCTCTCCAGAAGTTCCAATTGTGAAGGCGCCGGCAGCATCATTTCCACCGTGGGTTACGACTACGGTTTTGCCGGCTCATCTCTATACGTGCCTGTCTATCGATGCCGCACGAGCGTGCCTTTTGCCAAAGCAGATCACTTCCTTTCGTACGATTTCAACTGCGAAGGCAAAGTAAAAGACTTTCTCTTAGGCTACGTGCTCAAGCCTTTGTAAGAGGTCACGAATTGAAAACCACGTGAGCATTGAAGGCTTACGTGGTTTTTGTTTTGCCCCGCGTCATGGTCAACATCATGGGCGAATAAAAGATCTCCCCGACCATCGCCCATCTTTACGCTGCCACCCACTGGTCGCATCGAAGGTCTGACTCCACTGGCTCGTCATTGCCACGTTTGAACCAGACACATCAACAGGCACTTCACCTTCGTAGAACACACCTTCAAGCGTGGGCACCAAACGCACCGCCCGAGTGTCCAAACCCGCCTTCACTGCCCGGCGCATCGCTGAAGCAAAACGAGAATCATGCAACGCGCTTGGTCGCAGTGCCCGCGCGTCATCACGTTGCAAAGTGAAGAGCACCGTCGCAGGCACTCCCTTTTTGACCAATCGAGTTAACGCCTCAACATGCGCCGTCGCCCGCTCGCTGACTGAATCGGGAAAATAGCCACACGCATCGGGGTACACCAAATGGCAATTCTTCACTTCGAGGTAATGTTGGCCATTGGGCCGGTCGAGCACAAAATCGACGCGATGCCCTCGGCCAAACTTCCGCTCAGCGTGCACCGCCGTCACATCAGAAAAACCAGACAGCAGCTTTCGCTCTAAAACCTGCGCCACCAAACGATTGGGAAGCAAAGTATTGGCCCCTACCAACCGGCCCTCAAATTCAATGAGTTCCCACGTCCACGGGAGCGCGCGCCCGGGCGCCTCGCTCAACCACACTCGTGCTCCAGGAATGACCAAACCTTCCATTCGCCCCGGGTTCACGCAATGTGCACCAACCAGATGGCCCTCAAGTTCGACCTCAGCAATAAAACGCTCGTAGCGCCGAACCAATCGCCCTTCGTGAAGCGCAGTATGCCATTTCCAAATGCATTCAGCCATGCCGCTCAAGTCTTAGATGGTCGGTCGCGCTGCTCGAGGAGAACGTTGCACTAACGCTCTAAACTCGGGCGAATCGACGCGCATCAACAACACCACCAGCTCTGTATCTTCATCGAGAACCACCCGACGCTCTTCCCCGTGCAAAAGACCGATGTGTCCCAACTTCCGCCCACTCGGGAGCGTCAAGTCGAGCTTCACCCCGTACCCTTGCCCTTCTTCTTGAGGCTTGAGCACCAAGCGAAAATCAGCAATGGGCTCGTTGGGCTGACGCCGCTCGACGGTGATGTTTTTCCCCTCGTAGCCGAGCACTTTGGGGCGAGCGACAGTTCGACCGTGCTCGTGCACTTCAACCGCCAAATACAGCGCTTCAGAAGGGCGAGTGGCCGGCGTCTGGGCCGCGCAGTTCATCGACACCAGCAAAGCCACAAAAGCAATTGGGAACACGTGAGGGCTCATGGCCGTTGCCTGCTTGCAATGCGAAGACCGAACCACGGTGTTCGTGAATTCATGGGGTTTTCTAAACTTTTCGCGAACATCGATAGACAACGGCGGCCGAGGTGACACGTCAGACGTTGACATTGTGTCACCAGCACGTTTGCGGTTTCAGCCGATTGCATAATCGGCGGACTTTCTAACGCGAAAAAATACAAACAGACACTGGGCTTTGTGCATTTCAACGATCAAAATTCGAAAACTTATGACTCCGGCCGAACTGCGTGCGCAATTCCCAATTTTAGAGAAGACAGTGTGGCTCAACGCCGCCGCCTCTTCGCCTACTCCGACGCCGGTCTACCAGGCCACCGACGCCTTTCTCCGCGAAATGAGAGACTTTGGAGACAGCCGCTACCCCAGCTGGATTCGCCTCAAAGAAGACGTGCGGGCGCGCCTGGCCCGTTTCATCGGAGCACAACCTACTGAAGTGGCTTTCCTCCCGAGCACCAGCTTCGGCTTTCACGTCATCGCCCAAATGCTCAAAGCCCGCGGAGTGACTGAAGTTCTCACCCTCGAAACAGAATTCCCGAGCACCACCCTGCCGCTGCTCTACGACGGACTCACGCTGCGTGCAGTGCGGGTACGCGGTGATGGAACGTTTGCCATCGAAGATCTCGAAGCCGCGCTCACCCCTCGCACCGGAGCCATCGCAATCTCAGCGGTACAGTATGCCAGCGGCTTTCGAATCGATTTAGAAGCCGTCTCGGCGCTCTGCAAAAGCCGCGGTCTGACTTTTATCGTCAATGCGGCGCAAGGCCTTGGCCTGGTCCCTCTCGATATGCACCGCTTGGGAGTGCACTTCATGGCCGCCACCAGCCACAAATGGTTCTGGGCCGGCCACGGAGTCGGCATGCTCTACATCGCCAAATCGTGGCTCGAACACACCCCTTTGCCTTTCGGAGGCTGGCTTTCGGTGGCTCCCCAAGAGCAATTTCAACCCTGGGTGCACGCGCAACGCGTCGACGACGCCACCGGCTTCACCGCGACCGGAACCACCTTTCGCCGCGAGGCCTCGGCCCTTGAAGCCGGCGGAGGCGCCTGGGTGGGCATGTACGCCGTCAACGCAGCCTTGACGCTTCACGAAGCAGTTGGTTCTGCCGCGACCTCGGCGCACACCGTTGCGCTCCAACTCAAATTGCGAGAGCGCTTGCGCCAGGCCGG
>JAYUVR010000030.1:0-10171 GCA_043753955.1 Archangium sp.
AAGCCGGAGCAAAGCCACTGTATCGAGCAAAGTGCCCTGCCCTACTCGAGCTGAATCTTCGAACTCAAGATCTTCTTTGGTGATGCCTCGAGCTCGAGCTGTGGCCTTGGGGTCGGCCACGGCGATCGACTGCACCTTTCTGCCGGAAGACAGCGTGGCGACGTGCTTTTCAAGCTCTTCAACCCGCAATACCGCGTCGACGTTCTGGCGCGCCTTCACTTCCTCAAAGGGCTCGAGTGCTCCATGCCACAGCGCGTCGGCCACCGTGCGTTGCACCAAAAAAAGAGTCACCTTCCCACTCGCTGGGTCGAAGAACGCTGCGCTCCCGGGCTCTGGGCGCTCAAAAAAATAGAGGAAGGTGCTGTCTGCACGGTAGGGGAAAGTGTTGGCAGGGTAGTTTCGACCGAGCAGACCTCCGGCCATCAAGAGGACAGGGCTCTTCAGCGCAGAGAGAAACCGCTTCCGGCGGTCGACGTAGTTCATTTGCACTTCCTAGCACTGGCTTAGAGCTGTGGTACGCGTCGGCAGTATGCAGGCCGCGCGCAGCCTCAACGCTGAAGGACCGACGGGAATTCGTCTTGTTGAAGTGCCTTTGCCCATCGCCGGGCCAGAAGAGATTCAGGTCAGGGTGAAGGCGACGGCGCTCAATCGCGCAGATCTTTTGCAGACGATGGGGCTCTACCCCGCGCCGCCTGGGGTACCCGCTGACATTCCAGGCCTTGAATACGCCGGGGAAGTCGCCGCCATCGGTTCTCGAGTCACGCGATGGAAGGTCGGCGATACCGTTATGGGGCTGGTCGGAGGAGGTGCCTGGGCCGAAGCATTGGTGACCCATGAGCGTGAAGCCATCGCCATTCCTCCAGGGCTTTCTTTCGCTGAGGCAGCAGCGTTACCGGAAGCTTTCGGCACCGCCTTCGATGCGCTGGTGCTGCAAGCGAGTATGTCGACCCACAGCAAAGTACTCATTCATGCGGTGGCCAGTGGAGTCGGTACTGCCGCCCTGCAACTGTGTCGCCTGTTTGGAGCTCATGCGATTGGTACGGGCCGCAATGTTGAGAAGTTGAAACGAGTCAGTGCGTTGGGACTGACGCACTCCGTACTCGTAAAAGACTCGCGTTTTGCCAGTGACGTAAAGGCATTCACTGGCGGCGCAGGCTGTGACATCGCCCTCGATTTGGTAGGCGGTGATTGGTTTGCGGAAACGCTCGAAGCGATGGCGCCTCGCGGCACGGTGATGGTGGTGGGGCTGATCGCGGGTGCTTCGGCAAACGTGCCCTTGCGCGTGGTGCTGAGCAAACGTCTTCGCATTCAGGGCACGGCGCTGCGCTCTCGGCCGCTCGAAGAAAAGATTTCGTTGGCGCGCGCCTTTGAACAGCGATTAGGGCCTGCGTTCGCAAAGGGCGCACTTACGCCCGTGGTTGATGAAGTACTTCCGATGTCGGCGCTACAACAAGGGTTGCAACGCCTTGCTTCCAACGACACTTTTGGAAAAATCGTCCTTACTTGGTGACTTTGCCATGGCTCACTTTGACCCCAATGCCGCTGCACTCCCTGACTCGGGTATTTTTGGCCTTTCTCTGCCGCCGGAAGAAGCCAAAGTTGTTTTGGTTCCTGTGCCGTTTGAAGCCACGACCAGCTACGGCGGGGGTACCGCTGATGGCCCGGCTACAGTTCTTGAGGCATCAAAACAGGTCGACCTGTTCGATCTCGATACAGGCAAACCCTACGAGGTAGGGATATCGATGTTGCCGATTTCGACGCAAGTACGAGCGTGGAACGACGAAGCCAAACGACTCGCCGCGCCCATCGTTGAATCTGGAGGGCAAAGAGTCGACCAATCTGCACTCGATCGAGTGAATGCTTTGTCAGAGCAGATGAATGAATGGGTGTACCAAACGAGCAAACACTGGCTCTCGGCGGGAAAAATTGTGGGCGTCATTGGAGGCGACCATTCAACCCCATTCGGCTGCATCAAGGCCCACGCAGAGCGCTACCCCAACTTGGGTGTGCTGCATCTCGATGCGCATGCTGATTTGAGAGATGCTTATGAAGGGTTCACCTGGTCACACGCCTCCATCATGTTCAACGTGATGAAGCTGCTGCCCAATGTGAAGAAGTTGGTACAAGTGGGCATTCGCGATTTTGGCGAAACCGAACACGCGTTGATCGGCGAATCAGACGGCCGCATTCACACGTTTTTTGATGCTCGTCTTTCACGCGCTCAACTTGACGGCATGCCTTGGCGCGAACAGGTTGATTCCATCGTCGCAGAACTCCCTCAAAACGTTTACCTCTCGTGGGACATCGACGGGCTCGAGCCCACGCTTTGCCCCCATACGGGCACTCCGGTTCCAGGAGGCCTCACCTTCCCTCAGGCCGTGGCGCTTCTCGAGGGCGTGGTTCGCGCGGGGAAAAGAATCGTTGGGTTTGACTTAAATGAGGTGGCTCCCGGGCCTGACGGGAATCAATGGGACGGAAATGTGGGCGCGCGATTGCTCTACAAGATGATCGGCTGGACATTGCTCAGTCAGCGCTCGAATTAAAAGGTGAGCCGCCCAAACCTTCTCTCCCCGCACACTGGATACGGATCCGTTGAAGCATGTATCTTCAAAGGTCCCAACGAGCGAACTCAAGCTCGTTGCTGACGTACGCCCTCGCGGACAGGTGACTCTTTTTTCATACCTCGCCGATTTCGAACTGGCTTTGCTGGGGTCTCGGCGGCGACTGGCTCGCCTGTTTCACCGGTGCCGTCCATTTCCAATCCAAACAATTCAGACAAACCATTCGTGGCCAAAACCCTGTTCGCCGCGGGGCCCGACTTTGACAACGAAAGGCCCTTTCCGGCACTGGCGATCAGCTCGCGCTCATCGACCTTTCTGAGTTTGAAGAGGAGCTCGGGCCGCTCATCAAGCCTGGCGCCAACTCCGTAAAGCACAGCTGCCACGTGTTTGCACATCGAAGCCCAGTCGGGGCAACTGCACGAGAGCTGAATCTCAGCGGGCGCGGGAAAGAGACCCGTCTTCTGAAGACAAATGCGCTCCATAACGCCCTTCGCGAACCGCCCCTGCAGGAGCTCCACCAGCGAATCGATGGCGCCCGAGCAGTCGTTGCAGATCGAGTCCCATTGGCTCTTCGGCACGGCTGTGACCTTGACCTTGATTCTGTAGAGCGCCGAGCCACTGACGATTGCCGTGACTTCACCCGGCGTAATTTGGAGATCCACCACCGAGCCATTGCGTACGTAGGTCCGCCCACGAGGCAAGCGGTTGGCATAGTCGCTATAGCGCTCGAGGTTGTCACACCAGGCCTTGCCCCAAAACGTCTGCGCGATGGTGCGACCGTCGACCACCACCGGTGACACCGGCTGGCCACTTTTCTTCATCTTCTTCATTTCGCGCTCGGCCTTGAGCCGACGCTGGGCCGCCGAAACGTACGGCCTCCGCTCATAAAACATGCATCACTCCTTCATCGCTGCGCCAAGATCCAAAGCCACCATGCTGAGCAATTCCTCGTCCTTGAGCTCGGTTAAGTTCAGTTCGGCGCCGCCTTCTAGCAGATCATTCGAAAGCCGTTTCTTCGACTCAATGAGTTCGTCGATCTTCTCTTCCACGGTCCCCTTGCAAACGAACTTGTGAACCAACACATTTCTCTTCTGCCCGATGCGAAAGGCTCTGTCCGTGGCCTGATTCTCAACCGCCGGGTTCCACCAGCGATCGAAATGAATCACGTGCGAGGCTGCAGTGAGGTTGAGGCCAGAGCCACCTGCCTTGAGCGAAAGCACGAAAAACGGAACGCGCTCGTCCTCTTGGAATCGCTGCACCAGCTCCTTTCGCTTCTTCACTTCTGTCTCGCCGTGAAGCACCAGGCCGGGCCGACCGAATACACCTCCGAGAAACGAAGCAACCGGTGCGGTTACTTCGCGAAATTGAGTGAAGATGAGAGCCTTTTCCTGCTTGGCAGCAACCACCTCGGAGATCTCGCGCAGCCGCGCCCACTTCCCACTGTCGTCCTCGCTCCAGGCGCCATCTCCGAGCCACTGAGATGGATGGTTACAAATTTGTTTGAAGCGCATGAGGAAGGCGAGCACCAAGCCTTTGCGCTTCATGCCCTCAACGGCGTCGAGCTGGAGACGGAGTTCTTTCACTGCTTGTTGGTACAGCGCAGCCTGCTTCCGACTGAGCTGGCAATAGGCCTTTAGTTCAGTCTTTTCCGGCAAGTCAGCAATGACAGTTTTGTCTGTTTTGAGCCGACGCAGAATGTAGGGCCGCACCAGATCTCGCAAGGGGCCGTAGGGGTTGCCGGCCTTCGAGGCAAGGCGCTTGGAATAGCTGGTGAACTCCTTCGCTGAACCGAGAAGCCCAGGGTTCACGAAGTCAAATATCGACCAGAGGTCACTCAGGCGGTTCTCGATGGGCGTGCCCGTGAGCGCGACACGGGCGCGCGCAGAAAGCCTCTTTGCGGCCCGAGTCTGTTTGGCATCTGGGTTCTTGATGGCCTGGGCCTCGTCGAGGATCGCTTGGCGCCATGAGGTCGATTGGAGCCAAGGGATCCGCAAGAGTGAGCCATAGCTGGTGATGACGAGGTCGGTGGCGGCAAGCTTTTCTGGGTCGATCGCCTTCATTTCCTCGGCGGACATCGCCGACGGATGAGCGACGAGAGCCTTGAGTGTTGGGGCGAACCGTTCGATTTCAGCGGCCCAGTTGGCAAGCAATGAAGCTGGAGCGACGAGGAGACTCGGGAATCTGTTCGCTTCCTCTCTGCGCTGCACCAGCAACAGCGACAGCACCTGAATGGTTTTGCCGAGGCCCATGTCATCGGCCAGACAGGCTCCTAGACCAAGTCGCGAAAGCAGGTGCAGCCAGCGAACCCCTACTTGTTGATAGGGTCTCAGTTTGCCGAGAAGCTCGTGCCCGGGGTCAGTCTTCGCGAGCCCTTCAGGTGACCGGAGGTTCGCAAGAAGGTCGGCCAACCAGGGACCAGCGTCGACACCTGACCATTCGGGGTCGCGTCGCTCGGCCGCACCATCGCCTGAGATGTTCGCACCCGAGAGCAAACGCATGCCCTCGGCGAAGCTGAGCCCTCCCTCCTCGGCGATGCGCTCGGCCTCTTGAAACTGCTTCATTGTACGCTCAAGTCGCTCACGGTCGACTTGCACCCACTGCCCTCGAATGAGCGCAAGCCCGTTGGACCCAGCCAGGAGGTTTTTTATCTCTGCGGGCGTCAGCGTCTCACCGTCGAGCGTCACTCCCATGCGGAAGTCGAGCAGCGCATCTTTGCCGAGGCCCGATGGTGTTTTGGTTCCCACCGTACCCGTCACTTGCGGGCGAGATGGCCGGCCAGTTCTCCATGTCGCCGGCATTCGGACCACCACGCCGGCTTGCTCCAAATCGTGGACACTGCCCAAGAATCGAAATGCCTCCTGTGGCGACCAGCGCAATGGGTGAAAAATCTCGCCCGCATCAACCACCTGCTTGAGCCATTCGCAGCGCTCCGCCGCGCGCTGCACTGGCATCAACAACGAAAGGAGGCGCTCCTTATTCGTCGCGCCGGCATACTCACGCAGCGCCTGACCGAGCGGTTGATGCTGGGCCTTGCCCTGGCCCGAGAGCCGACTGGTGTAGGTCGCCAGAAAGGCGAAGGGCGCCTCTTCATCTCTCCGATTCTCGGCAAGGTTGAAGTGCACCCGCCCGACGAGATTCCAAGCGGGGTTCAAGCCCTTGAGGAAATCTTGAAGTTTGACCCCCGACTCCCGAAGCTCGGTGTTCAATGCCTCGCCAAGCTCCGCCCACAGCGCGCAGAGCACCGCTGGCTCAAGATATTCAGCACCGGGCATCACCGGAGCAGCGGCGACCAGTGACTCAAGCTCAGCATCAGCTGGAGGTGCCAGCAGCTGGAGCTCTCCTCGCTCTTCAGCAGCGTCGGGCCTGGTCGTGCAAAGCGCAGTCACATAGCGGGCGGAAAATTCACGCCAATAACTGAAGGCCGGAGGGACAATGCTTCCGACTTCAACAGCGCCCAGCCAAAGGAGGCCGTGTCCGGCTCCGCGTGCAAAGGCCCGTTCAATGCTCAGCGCGCGTGTCGCTTCAAGCTCAAGTGCGTCATCCGTTGCGGCGAGTACCAGGCGACCGTGCGGCGTGAGGGACAGCGTCAAGCAAGACTCGCTCAATGCGGTGAATGTGGAAGACGTCGAAGTCACGCGCTGCGCTCATGAACGAGTGTGTTCGTTCTTGTCAAGAGTGCCAAAACTCATCACAAATAATGGACTCACTCAAAAGCGCTGTGTGCTCTTCCCACAGAAGGTGTATCGGTGAGCACCTTGATGAAAAGATTTTTTTGGTTCGGTACGTGGTGCACAATTGTGGCGGGCTTCGCGATGCAGCTTTCGTGTGGAACCACGCCCACTTGTTCACCCGCCACGTGCCCTTCGGGGTGCTGTAATGCAGCGGAGCAGTGCGAGGCTGGCAACGATCAATTCTCGTGCGGCGCTGCGGGCCAAAAGTGCACGGCTTGCGTGGGCAGTCAACTGTGCCTGAACCATTTCTGTAGCCCGTTTCCGAGCGGCGGGTCGACTGGAGGTGGAGGCTCGGGGTTTGGCGGCGGAACTTTTGGTAGCGGTGGCGGCAGTCAAGGTACGGGCGGAGGATATTTCGGCACCGGTGGCGGCAGTCAAGGTACGGGCGGAGGATCTTTCGGCACCGGCGGCGGCACTCAAGGTACGGGCGGAGGATCTTTCGGCACCGGCGGCGGCACTCAAGGTACGGGCGGAGGATCTTTCGGCACGGGCGGCGGCACTCAAGGCACGGGCGGAGGAACTTTCGGTACCGGCGGCGGAGGCGGCACGAGCCAAATCACCGGCTGTCACCCAGAACAACAAAACTGCAGCTTGCTCGGTGCTCCCGGCAAACCATGTATGTACACCAATATCGATCAGCGACTGACCGCATGTCTCCCCGGGTGTGATTTGGTATTGCAAAATTGCACCATTCCCAATGAGTCGTGCACCTACCGGTCGGGAATCAATGAGGAGCCCATGCGCCTGTGTGGTCCCGCCGGCACCAAAACTGAGCGAGAGTCTTGCTCGTCAGCAACCGGCTGCCAAAAGGGATTGATCTGCGGCCAGAGCCAGTCAACCTGTGTCAAGACGTGCTACGACGACAACGATTGCACCTTCCCGAACTCGTACTGTATTGGGCTGATGGAAGTGCCAGGCGAATATGCAACTGTTTGCCATTATTTCACGCCGTGCAATCCCCTCGCCCCCAGTGCGTGCACTCCCGATGAAGGTTGCTATGCATTCGGCAGCCGCATCACCTCGCCGATTTGTTCACCAGCAGGAAGTGGGCTCCAAGGTTCTTCCTGTTCCACAGTCTTAGATTGTTCTCCAGGAACGACCTGCGTCGGTTCTTCCAACGGCACATGTGAGAGCTATTGCAACCTCGATGGGGGCACCCCCAGTTGCACTGGCAACACATGCAAACCTGCCGGCGCACTCCCGTTTGGGTTTTGTCAATAGCACTGCCTATTGAACCTGTGACGGAAGCTCAAGTAGCGCGAAGACGAGCGCGCCATCGCCATCAGCAGACTGCGCTCGAAATAGCCCTCGAGCACCAATGCTGACCGCCACGTTTCCTGCGAGGGCCCACGCGAAGCCCTCATCACAGTGAAAGTGAGGTCGCCAGAATGCAGCCAAACCATCAGGCTTGAGCTCTGGCTGGCACACCTTCCGTACGCGCCCCACCGAGCCTTCTAGGGCTGAAGGGTCTCCCCAGCTCCAGACCCAGGTAAAGACATCTGGGAAATAACTGCCCACCACTTGTGCTTGCAATTCAAGCGCTCCACCGGGGCGGTCTAATCGCAGCATTCCATGGGTCGCATCAAACGCAAAACCACTCACCGTACCTAAGCGCTGCTGTAGTTGGCCTTGAAGGTCATGAAAAGCACGCTCGGTTCCAACCAACGCATCAAACAGTTCATCAGTGATGAGCAGCGTCATCAGTTCCGTTTGTTCAATTCTGGTGAACCAAGCCACCGAACCGTCGTCTCGCGTCAGCTTCCAATCAGCAAACCCTGCAGATGAACGTTCAACGATAACCCGACCAGGTTGCCAGCGATTCTTGAGCTGAGAGGCGAGTTCCGTCAGCCCTTCACTGAGGCGCAAGGCCTCTTCCTTTAAGTCAATGTTGAGCATCGGTCGCGCCTTGGGCGCTTTGGTTCCCGTTCCATGCGTCTGTAATTCCGTGACGCGCAGGCCCTCAGGCGTCGCGGTCAGATTGAGTTCAACTTTGGCCCAACCAGCAGGAGCCAAGAGCATCAGACTGTCCTGCAAAGAAAAGGCGAGTGGTTTGAGGTCGGCCACAGGCATTCGCCGTAGCACAGGAAGTCCTCAGAGTGAGGTATGGCCACTCACGAGATGTGGTGGCACTCATGAGCAAACCTCGAGCACAGGCACTCAAGCGTTCCTTGCGGCCGCAGCTCCTCGCGTGGTTTGCGCGCTCAAAACGCGACCTCCCTTGGCGACGAACCCAAAAGCCGTACGAAGTCTGGGTGAGCGAAGTGATGCTCCAGCAGACTCAAGTCGACCGAGTCATCGGCTATTGGACCACTTTTCTGACGCGTTTTCCCACGGTGTCGGTGCTCGCATCTGCTGAACTGAAAGACGTTTTGGGGCTGTGGGCTGGCCTTGGCTACTATTCACGGGCGCGAAATCTTCACCTTGCCGCTCAAGAAGTGGTGTCTCGATTTGATGGAGCACTCCCCAGCGATATTGACGCCCTTCTCTCTCTGCCTGGTTTTGGCCGATATACCGCCGGCGCGGTGGGCTCGATTGCCTTCAACTTAAAAGCACCGCTCATCGACGGAAATGTCGCTCGGGTTTTTTCTCGCCTTTTCGAAATCGAGGGCAGCCCGGGTGAGAAAAATCGCGAAGCAGAACTTTGGGCCTGTGCAGAAGTGTTGGTCGACGGCCCTCGGCCTGGTGATTGGAACCAAGCCCTGATGGAACTGGGAGCGACGATCTGCATTCCGAAGAGCCCCCGCTGCCACCTATGCCCGGTAAAGCCCCTCTGCGGAGCCATCAAAAACGGTCGAGTGCATGAGTTGCCTCCCCCCAAAAAACAAACGCAACGGCAGCGGCTGGAACTCGCGGTGGCGGTGGCCCGAAAAGGGACCGCAGTGTTGTTCGCTCGACGTCCCGAAAAGGGCCTCTTTGGCGGCCTCTGGGAACTTCCTTCAGCAGAATTGAGTGAGGTCCACACCAGTACTCAGGCGCTGGAAACGATGTTGGGAAGTGGAGCACGTGTCGGCGCCCAGCTGGCCCTCGTCGAACGCACGCTGACTCACAGAGACTTAGTTCTCCGCCTCCATCAGGTAAAAGTACCTCATCGCCTTCAGGCTCCACCCGCGAGTTACCTTGAGTGGCGTTGGGTCGAAAGCGCCGACATCGAGACGCTCGGGATGAGTTCGGCGATGAAAAAGGCCCTGAGCGCGGTCACCGAAGTGACTTCGGCAACAACGCCCGGAACTCAGCTTGCGCTGCTCTCACGTCAGCCATGACTCGCGCGGCCTCAGCCTCAGAATGTCGGGCCAGTCCACACGCTGGAGTAAGAATCATGCCTGCCAAGATGTCGTCGAGAGAATCACTCGCGGTTCGCAGCAGTTCCACGACTGAACGGCACCGCTGCTCCACGTCATATTGAGCTCCTGGGTGCGTGGGAATAAGGCCCAGACTGAGCGTGCCTCCCGCCGAGACGAAGCTTTTCCACGCCCGGCCATCTTCCAGTAGGGCCTCAAGAGAGAGCCCGGCATCAAGTGCGATGACGTCGAAACCGAGTGAGAGCAATTCGGACCAACGCGCTTGGCCACAACAGTGAACTCCGACGATGGCCCCTTCTGCCTTTGCTGAACGCCTGACGAATTCCAAAGCGTCGAGGGGAAGATGCTTTGAACTCAAAATCGGTTCATCAAAAAAGACCATGGGCCTCACCCCAGCACTGCGAACGCGCCCAATCATGGTCTTCATTTTGGCAGCTACATGCTGGGTGATGCGCGCTGCCAATTCAGGCACCTCGGCCACCGACCTCCCATCTGGAATCTGCGTCAATGCCGCCAGAGTAACTGGCCCTGCCAACTGCACTTTTGCGAAGGAATGCTTGCTCGAATTCAGCGACTGAAA
>JAYUVR010000031.1:0-16870 GCA_043753955.1 Archangium sp.
TCAGGGGTGTCTTTGAGTTTTTGCACCAAGCGCGCGAAGTGCTTCACATGCCAGGCGATGCCTTTTGAAACGGCAAGCGTGCGCCCCGGCGCGCCTCCATGGCCCAATTCATGACAGTCACTGGGCTGGCCGGTTAAGGCATACATATTGAGATGTGATTGGAACATGGTCATTTGCAATGACGCCACTCGGGTGAGGTCGCACACCATCGCCATGTGAATGAGGTCGACGAAGAGACTGGCTCGCAGTTCTTCATTTGAATACCCCAAGTTCTGCGCGTACGTGTTGTTGCCAGAGCCATCTTGCCCTTGGGCGGTGCCCACTGAGGGGTCTGTGCCAGGGCTGGGAGGTGGTTGACAGCTCTGCATTGAAGGCGGCGCAAGCGTTGCCACTCTTCGCTCGAGATCTCTCAACTCATCGAGGTGCCGAGCCAGTCGCTGTTGGTCAGCCGCACCGAGCTTAGGCACCAGCTGCTCTGTGTCTGCACGCACGATGTCAAGCACACTGCGCCGACTGCGCAATTCGAACTCAAGTCGCTTGCGCGTGGCTGCATCGGCGCCAGGTGCAGTGAAATTCGAAAACAATGCTTGCCACGCTTGTTGAGGGCTTGTCTGTGGAGGCACCGGAATGACGCGGCCGCTGGCGTCTGTCTTGTATGAAATGATGTCACGGCCATAGGGAGCACTGACTGACAAATACCAGGCTGCTTGAGCGCGATACGTCAACGTGGGGAAGGCGGTGTTCCCCGCGATGGCCTTGGCGACCAGTTGGTCAGACGTCGGCCCAGCGGCCGCTGTATTTGAAGGTGAACGAACGCCTGCGAGCAGCGGTGAGAGGGTAGAAACATGAAAGCCGTCAGCGCGACCTCCGGCGGGAATGGTGCCGCCATTGGCAGCCGCCCAGGGAATGGTGAGCCCAGAAATGACAGACACTTCACTCTTGAGTTGGCCCAGCGGTGCGAGCGCCGATTTGAGGTCGTAATTTCTGCCGATGGTATCGGGGACGAAATCGTTGTGCTGTGGGTCGCCGTCAGCTCCGAGCGATTGGCCGTCAAAGAAGACGAGGTAGCGCAGAGGCGGTACCGGCGCTGCCTGCGCGAAGGCTTTCTGGTCGAGCATGATTTCAAGCAACGGCAAACCCAAGCCAATGCCGCCCATTCCTCTGAGCAAGTGACGTCGACTGAGCCGAGAACCCATCACTGCACCTCTTCATCACGGGCAAAAGAAAATGCTTCGTCGGTCACGATGCTCAGAAGCAATGTTTGAAAGTTGCGCTGACTTTCCACGAAGGCATCGGTGCGCTGAGTCAGGGCGAGCGCATCAGCGGGCTCTTCGCGTCGCCCGTGGGCAAAACGAAATACTTGAGTCACCACACAGTGTTCAAAGGCACCGCTTGCAATCAACGCGTCTGCCAAGCCATCGGGCCCTGAGAAAGCCAAATCACCTGAAGACGCGCCGACGACCGTCCCTTTTCCTTCGATGGCACACGTAGGGTCATTGTCATCTGTTTCGCGATAGCGGCCCGAGCGGTCAAAGCGTTCAAGCCCAAACCCGATGGGGTCGATACTCGCGTGACAGCCTTTACAACCACCGCTGGCATGGGCGAGGTACTTGTCCTTTTTGCACGGTGAAGTCGAGACCGGTTGCGCATCGACATCGACCCCAGGTGGAGGCGGAGGGATTTCTTGGCACAACAGCCGATTGCGAATGAATTTGCCTCGCTGTGTGGGGCTGGTGTCATTGAATTTGACGCCTTGAGAAAGCACCGAGCCGTGAGAAAGCAAACCTTTGCGCGGAGCATTTCCATAAGGTGTCCAGCGGAATTCGGTATCGCCGGTAAAGCCAGACAATTGGTAGTGCTGCGCCAGGGTTGAATTGACGAAAGAATCGGTGGCCGTAAAAAGACTGAAGTAGTCGTTGCTGTCTGTGAAGACCACCCGGTCAACCAGAGCATTACTTTCATTTTGGAGCGCTTGGGTCAAAACAAGCGGGTGAGGAAGCTGATGGTACCCCAACCATAATGAGTGAAAGCGTTCGACTTGGGTGCGAGCCAAGGGCTCAGTCAATAAATGTTTGGCGGCTTGGGTCAGCCCGTCTTTTGAATTGAGCTGTCCGGCTTGGGCTTCATCAAGCAACCACTCGGGAGGCGTAGTGCCGATGAGAAAATAAGACAGCCGAGTGGCCAATTCAAAACTGCTTAATCGAAAGGTGCTCGAACGCGTCGTGCCTGGGTCACCGACTTCGACTCGGTAGAGAAAGGCAGGGTGCTGCAGCAGCGCGCGAATGACCAACCTGATTCCCACATCGAAGTCACCCGCTTCTTCTGCCAGCGGCTGAAGCGTCATCAGATGGTCGACTTCATTTTGAGTGAGAGGGCGTCGAAAAGCACGTCGACCAAACTGTTCAACAAAGGCACGCAGACACGCCGCATCGGCCGCACCGACAGGCATACAGGGAATGAGTTGAGCCCGGGCAAGCGGGTCGACCAACGCCACGTCAGCGAGTTCCATCGCCAATGCTTCAGCGGCTTCGACCAACGCTCCCGACGCCAATTGCTGATGGTAGTCATTGTCGAAAGGGTCCGTCGCATCAGCGGGCATCAGTCGCCTGGCGCGACCCGCGTCGTCTCCGAGTAAGTCGCGCACGGTGGCGTCGAGTTCCACTCGAGTCAGTCGCCGTAAGCCTGAGGTGGCAATCTGCGATTCAATGATGGCCGGCGGCCGGCTTGAGGCGGCGGTCTTCGCGAGGCTGTCGATGACGCCCGTACAGCCCGCCACCACAAGCAAACACAGGGAAGAGAAGCCGCGCACCCACTGGGCATTCGCAAACGATGGACCAAGTATGACAGCGCCTGAAGTCAGGGCATTGAGAGACTAAGAAGGGAGCGTCAGAGCGCCAGTGCGGGGGACAGTCGACACCGGTCGTCTCTTTGAAGTAGCAGGTACACCCACGTATACGCTCAACGATTTCTCTACGCTGCTCTAGAATTCCGAGAGCAAAGACAACCAGCAGGTACGAGCCAAGTTGCGGCCAGCCAACTCGAGCAGCTGGTCGATCACGATAACGGTAACGACGCCTACGTTGATGGCCCTGGCGAAGCCATTCGCATCCTGGGCGAAAAATTGGTGTCGACCCTGCAAGTCGTCGAAAAGCTCTTGAAAACAGAAGTGCTCTCGAAGCGTGACCTGACCCAATTTAACGCCGTGTTTGTCGTTGGAGGCCACGGCAAAACCTGCTTCATCTCGTGCCGTCGCCGCTGCCACCCTCGCGGCGTTGAGTTGGCCCGGATATTCATGAGTCGGTGAGTCTTTCAAACAGACCAAATTTGAGGCGAAACTGAGCACTCTGCAACTCTTTCTTCGTCATATTCAAAATATCCAGAATCACCTCTTTATTGTTTATATTCGAGTGCTTTGCTTGCTCAGCCGCATCCTCCAGTTCACTGAGTCTTTGCGTCACATCTGGCGATATTTCGATTCGCTCTCCTGGCTTCGTTTGCATAAATACCGGTTCATTCGAAAAAAAGGCCTTCAGTTTATCGACAAATACATGCACTTTCGGGTCACTGAATTGCGCTTTGTATTTGTCAACGGACACGGCCCACACTGAATAATTGAGTTTTTTTCCCACAAATTTGTCGAAATCAACTGCAGCGGTCGAGGCGTCAGCCACGTCTTTGGGTGATAGATTTTTCTTCGCTGCAGTCCATGCTGTAGAAACGTAGGCGGCATTCTCTGGACTGCCTCGCACCACTTCATTGACCTTTTCTTTTAAGGCATACGCGTCACTCCCGTCGAGCTTGCCATCTTTTGTATAGGCCTTAAGTGTGTCGATGAAACCTGGTGATAGTGGCTTTACCATGTCTGAACCCGTTCCTTTTGAAGCGCAGCCGCGGCAAATAATGAGCAGCGGCTTTGTGGTAAGAAACCACATAGTTTCTTTGTCTGCTCTTCCAGTCAAGACCTATATGAAAGAATTGACGGAAATCTTGTGATGGGGCCGAGCTGGTCTTGAAAGCCATGTTAGGACCGTGGGCAAATGGCCGTCCGCGCGAAGCGAAAGAAGAATGTCAGTGGAACTGGTCGATGGGACCGCTCCATGCCTCAAGAAGCGCGTTGGGAAGAGCAGCGGCTGACAATTCTGTTCGCGACCGCTCGAACTGTCGCAGAACTTGGGTTTTCCAAAACACGACTCGCCGATATCGAGCGCGCCTCGAACATGAGCCGTCGAACAATTTTTTCTCATTTTCCAACGATGGAGGAACTCTTCATCGAGACCCACAAGTACGCCGCAGAGCTCGCTCAGACGCTGGTATTGCAAGCTGCACGAACGGCGCGTGCCCCCAGGGAAAAAGTACGCGCCGCGCTGGATGCGTATTTCGCGCTTATCGAAGAGCACTCAGGGTTCGCCGCTGCGCTCTTGCGCGATTTCGCCGCTTTGGGTTCGCGGCATGTTGCGGTGCGAGCCACGTTGATAGACGCGCTTGCGGATTTCATCATTGAGGTTGCCGCTGAGTTTAATGAGCGATCTCACCCGTCGAAAAGGCTCGCTTCGGCGCTGATCGTCAGCATCGAAGCGGCCGCGCCTGTCATCGCGCTGGAACCCGATGCCTCGATCCGAGCCGATGCCAAGGCCGCACTTGAGCGAATGCTCTTGGTTGGCATGGGACAAACGCTCTAGCACGCACTCTTCGCCACCTGGGCCAGGCTTAGCTTTACGGAGCTGGACATGGCGATGATGCGACGTAGAGGGCCGAAATCTCGCCATCAAGACCAAGAGCATCGGCACATTTCAATCGATCTTCAAAAAGTACTGGTCAAACCGTTTTCAAAAGAAACCGTATTGTTTTTTTAACACTCATGCGCTAGGTCGTTGTCTCAATGATTATCTCGATTCCAAATGGTCAATTCGCTGCGCCGCTCAACTGGGAAGTTCGCAGTCGGGTTTCTTTTCATGCTCCGGTTAATGAAGCGCCGAAAGACTGGGCTGACGCTCACTCGACACAGTCTCGAGAAAACATCGTGGTGTCACGACGACTGGTCAAAGACAGCCAGACACCCAAGAAACTGTTGGAGTCCATTCTCAATGAGTTGGCTACCAACATTCGCGGAATGGCGATCTCAAACTCTGATGAACTGAAATTCGATGATGGCAATGCAGGTGCTATGGTTGATGTGACACTGCCCGCTAGCCCTCAGGTTCAAGCACTTCAGCGACATGCTGTGCGCATAGACGAGGGCATCGCCACGCATCTCATCGTAACAGTTGCTGAGCAGTCGAGACGCGAAGAGCTCGGAGCACTCTTACGAACATTCCGGCCATGACTCATAGCGACGCTCTCGAATCAATGAAGTTAAACCCCGGTTCACCCAAGAGGAACAATCCAATGCCGAAGACAACCAACTACAGCAATTTTCCCGCCGACCTCCGGTACACTGCATACAGAGTCGACACAAATCAGGATGCAGAAATCTCACCTCCTGAAATGAAGTCGGCCTTAGCGCACTATGGAATTACAAGTAGCGACCCCGAACAATTGAAAACACAAATCTCAAAAGCGAGAGATATGAACTCTCAAGATTTTCCCAGTGGCCCGGCCATCATCAGCCTGGCACGTGAAATCGGAGTGCTCGCCAAAGACAATCCCCCAGAACGTAGTTTCGCAGATACCGTTCTCGGAACCCTTTCAGATTTCCTCAGCGGCGACCCAGCGCCAGACTTCTATCAGTGATTCACTTGGGTGCAGGATGGAGTTTCATCGTGCTCATCGTCTCAGTCTCGATTTGAACAGCACCGCTCGAACGCTACGGCCTTCACGTCTCTAAAAGACGACTCGGCAAACCATATTTCCGTCACCCGGTTTTAAATTGAAGGCTTATGCATCACTTGCATGGAGAGTACTGTGTTTATGGTTAAGCAAAAATTGAGTCGCCAATTGTTCTGGGCTGGAATTGTCGCGTTTCAAGCATGCGCACCACCAGAAAGCGCTCCCCCGCTTGATGCCGGCCTCGACACGCAAGCATGCCAAGGTACCGAGTGTCCGCAGAAGGTTGACTGCGATTGGTTTTTTCAAAGTTCCTGTTATCGAACAGGTCTCTCAGAGGCGGCCGCGTGTGTGCCCCCCCAGACCGCGCAGGGGACGCTATCGAGTGACGGGAAGGTCTGTGTTTATGACGACGGGTTTGTGGTCACCTTTGCTCAACCGCCCCCTTTGTTTGCCAGTATTCGCTCACCAATTGATTTCTCAATGAGTTCCAATGGGCAACCATGTCTGCGTTTTGAAGAAATGGACGGAGTGACCAAACTCACAACCAGGTCTGGCACTTCGATCCTTGAATTTACTTCTTCGGGCAGGGCCCTAACTTGTCCCGACATGCATTCGTATACGGCAAACTGCAGCCTCGGACGCCCGATTTGGACGGCAACCGCCGGCAGCGACTCCGCGACCCTAAAGCTCGGAATGGGCAACTATGAGCTCATGCTCTACCAGTGCACGCGATGAGCCTGTCGCCAAGATCCAGTGGGTGCAACGTCAGCCCACCCATTCGCCTCCCAGCCGGAGGGCCCTCAGCCTTGAGTTATTGTGCCGCTCGTCAACGCACGGTCCTCGTCAGTGGCGGTGACACCTGGCTCTTTTAAAATAAGAAGAAGAAACCAGTGAAACCTGAAGGTGGTGCGGAGCCAACCCGAGGCGCAGGAACCTTTTGAGCCGGTGTGCGTTCGGCAGAGGGAGAAACCTTGTTAGTACCGTCGAGGCCGCGGTGACAGAACAGCACTAATGGCTCCCGGTCATGCGGAGTGGGGCCTCGCAGCCTGCACTACCTGTACTGCGACCTCGTCAAACTGATGGATCCAAGACGCCTTGATCAGGACGCGAGCGGGCTGCCCAAAACCGCGGGCATGAAACCTGGCACCTTCACTGGCGCATCGGGTTTGAGCTCGTGACCGAAAACATAGAGCGTGTAAACGAAGCGACCGAAGGCGAAGAGGCTCACATAGGTCGTCATCACTACCAAATCAACCAACGCGCTGACGTTGCCAATGGCCGCCACACGCAAGGCCCAAATGAAGAGCGCGCCCAATGCGAAAGGCAACCAATCTAAGTCGCTCATCGCGGCGCGGTCGAGAGTACGCATGCCGATGTAGTGGTTCAGGGTGTTGATTTCTTGAATGTGCTGCCCATTGTTCCCACCCTCTGCGGTGTACGCATAGACGTTTATGTACAGGCATTGGGGTACTGGGCCGCTTCCATAGAAATGCGCCAGAGCGGTTGGCTGAGCGACACTGCCAAAGGCACTGCTAACGCCATCAACACCACCCGCGCGGCTGGCTTAATCGGCTGGCCCAGAAAGAGGTAGAAGGAGTCGAGGTAGAGGCGCCTCAGGCTTTGGGTGGCTGCAATGTTTTCGCTACCAATGGCAGGCGTGACTTCTAAGGGCACCTTCACTCACGAGTACAGGCGAGGCGACAGCTGCCGGCTCTTCAGAGGCACAGAGAGCGTATCGAAGGAAATCGTCGTTCGTCAGTTGGAGCCCATTCGCGTCGAACACCCGCATCATCTGGCGCGCTTTGAGCGAATCTATGGATGCACGTTTTGCGCAATGATCAGCACTCACGCAACGTGAGCGCCAAAAGGCCAAGCGAAGAAGTTCAGATGAAGCGTGCAATCACAGGGCGATAGTGCTTTTTCCTGGACAGTGTTCTCTTCAAAAGGCGAGGCAGTAGTGGTCGACATTCGCGAACACCTCGCTCGAGAAAAAGGAATTGGTCTTCGGCTTCAGCCCAAGAGCGCTATCTCAAATTCGCGTCGTCATTCTGTAGTGAATGCGAAGTTATTTACCGAAACCAAATCTTCCGGCCTCAATCTTGCTCCAGCATTCAACAATCCGTCGAGACGAGTTGGTGGCCACAGTGCTCATCGCAACAGACAGCGAGGTGCCGTGACCGAGCCATCGCTTTTCGGGCTGCGCCACCCATGCAGAACGCATCACCATGAATCGCTTCGGCGGCCTTAGCCGCGCGTACAGAACCCGCTTAGGCCTTTTAATATTTTACCTGCGCCATTTCCGGGCGGGCCTGTGATTGTTTGGGAGGCTTTCCGTGCGCGCAAACCACCTTGTTTTGGTTGCAATCATTATCATTTTTTCAGGGTGTCAGGGTCCCGCGGGGGAAGAGGGGAGTTCCTGCTCGAGTAAAGACAACGGCGACGGCACGGTGACGGTCTCGTGTACGGACGGCACCAGCGTCACGCTTGCCTATGGGCAAGACGGTACCAATGGCGATGCAGGCTCGTCTTGTTCCATCACCACCAAGACTGACGGTGGCCGGGTGGTGAGCTGCAGCGATGGCACCATTGCAGATCTCCCCAATGGCACTGCGTGCTCCATCTCCGACGTCGATGGCGGCCGCCTCATCAGCTGCAGCGACGGCACTCACATCACCGTAACCAATGGGACGAATGGCTCCAACGGAACCAACGAGCCAAATGCAAACTTTCGCGTCGAGCAATTTCACGGCACGCAGTTTTTAGCGCAACAGGCATTGAGCAGCAGCGGTCACTTCTTGGCCCGCGTCAGCATCACTGGAGTTGAGGCCAACCCAAGTGGCATCGTCACCGCCCAATTTCGAGTGCTCGACCCGGCCAACAAGCCCGTGCTGGCTGTCAAAGCGGTCAGCGCAAATATCGTCAAATTGCTCCCCGCAGATGTTGAAGCGGGCGAAGCATTCAGCAAATGGGTGGCCTACATTTATCGCACCCAAACAGTGACCGGCTCTGACGCGGGCAATTGGCCCAACCCCGACGGCACCAAAGCGTTTCAGGCGTATCGTGAAAACAACGGCCAGTTGGTCGACCACAACGACGGCACGTACACCTACGTCTTTGCCACCAATCTTTCGAACGTGACTGTCGATGGCCAGAGCATCGCTTTCGAGCGCAATCGACTGCATCGGGTGGCCATCATGGTGGGTGGAAGCAGCGGCCCCACGGGTGATTCTTTCTTCGACTTTGTGCCCGATGGCTCACCTGCAACACAGAACCGCCGCATCATCGACACTGCCAATTGTCGCACCTGTCACGGGGAAGAATTTCATGCGCATGGAGGTGACCGGCTGACGGCCGAGGTCTGCGCTACCTGCCACCTCCCAGGCAGCATCGACCCTCATGGAGGTGAATCGATGGACCTCAAAGTGATGATTCACAAAATTCACGCCGGAGGAGAATTGGCGAGCATCCCCGGTCCTGACGGCATCGTTTGGGACAACCCCGCCACGCCCGTGAATGAAGCGGCCGACAACGGCAGCTACGCCATCTGGGGCTTTAACAACACCAAGGCTGAGTGGTGGAAGGCCGAATTTCCCGCGGTGCCGAGCAATTGCACCAAATGTCACAACGACACTCCGAAACCAGGTGCCACCACAGAAGTCGCCAATTGGAAAACGGTCCCCTCGCGCAGCGCTTGCGGCGCTTGTCATGACCTCACCGATTTTACGAATCACAATGGCAACCACACTTCAGACACTGCCTGCCCCGTGTGTCACCAGCCCAGTGGCGTTAAAATTCCACAGGTATTGGCGCCCATCGCGCAGAGCCACGACTTCGCTGCGGCTGAACCAAGACACATTCCCGAATTCAGCGCAGAACTGAGTCTCGATGTGCCTGCTCTTGGGTATTACCAATCAGGTGAAGCGCCCATGGTGACGCTGGTCATCAAGGAACAAGGGTTGCCCATCGACCACACCACCGTTCGCCAAGACTTAGACGGAGCCGAGGGTTGCCCTGCGAATACCCCGACTGCTCTCGACGGAGGCGACAATTGCCCCGCCCGCGATGGCAAATTCACCGGGGCGGCATTGTTTGTTCATGGCCCCAGGCGACAGCGTAACCCGGTGCTGACGATGGCAGCGCGCGCCAAACTCGTCGCGCTCAATCAGCCCACTTTTAATCTGGGTGTGGTGGGGAACACCCTGACAGTGGTGGTCGACAACGGCGAAGACATCAAACGCGAATTCGACACCGTTGCGACAGTGCTGCGCGGTACGGTCACGCTCAAAGTCCCTCCGTCGGGTTTCGTCGACCCGGCCGCGGCGACGCCTGTAGAGCTGGTTGTCTGGTTCAACGGAACTCCGGCATTTTCGAACCGAGCCATCGCGTACATCGATGAGTTCACCGGTCGATTCGCGATTCGAAGTCGCAACTTGGGTAAATTCTTCTCCATTCAAGCCCTCGATTCAGACTTGAGCCGGGCGCTCTTCAACGATGCCACGGTAAAGAATCTCTCTTCCATGACGGCCTCAAACAATGTGGCTCAGCAATGGAATCTTGACGGTGGAATACCCGCCACACCCAACGACCCCAAAGTGAGTTGGTCGATAGAAAATATCAAATACCAACTCGACTCCGTCGATGACTTGGCCGCGGGTACCTATATCGTCAGTGTCGAACTCAAAGACCGCGGTGCGGTTGACACCACCAACTATCGAACCGCGACGGTGGCCAAGAGTACTTTTCAAGTGAAGCAGCTGGCCGAAGAGCTGCCCGTGGCGCGCAATTGCAACACGTGTCACCAAAGCCCAGAAACAGGGCAAGGTTTGGTGTTCGACTTCTACCGTCACTACAAGATTCTCGATGACAACGCCGTCGACCAATGCGGCGCTTGCCACGACTACCAAAATTCAAACGTCGTGGGCGCCTGGGGCGGCGCGGGAGCCATCACTCGACGAGTGCATGCAGTGCACGCCGGAGCCACGCTCGATTTCCCGTTGCTCACCGTAGGGTATTCCAACGGAGACCCTGTACCCGGCCGCAATTGGGACATCACCTTTCCTCAAGATTTGCGTAACTGTCAGGTTTGTCACCCCGACGCCACCACCAGTGGCACTTGGAAAAGCCAACCAAACCGCTTGGCCTGTGGTGGCTGTCACGATTCTGAATCGGCCACAGCCCATATGAATGTGATGACTGTCGACCCGAGCCCGGCGAACCCATACAGCGGCGATGAAGTCGAATCATGCAAGACCTGTCACTGAAACAAAGACACTCGAAGGAGTTTCTCGTGAAACAAATAACATTCTATATGGCATTGGCGTGCTTGAGCTTTTCTATGACGGCTCAGGCCGCCGACAAGAAAATCGAGCGGCTCTACGCCTCGAAGTGCGGCTCTTGTCATGGCAAAGATGGCAAGGGACAAACAGAAAAAGGCAAAAAGATGCTGATGCGAGACATCGCTTCAGATGAATTTCAAAAAATCAGCGACGACGACATGAAGAAGGCCATCACCGAAGGGCTGAAGCACGAGAAGAACGGCGTTAAACAAGAGATGGACGGTTACAAAGACGAAATTGCAGCGCCCGAAGTCGACGCATTGGTCAAATACATGCGCGAGTTCAAGAAGTAAGCGATTGAAATCCGAAACCCAGATTGGGTGTTGACCCATGAGAGCCTTGCATGTCGTCGCTGTCACATGCGCGTTGACTGTGAGTCATTGGGCGCACGGCGCCGAGGTGAACGTGTATTCCAACACGCTCATCGGAGGTCGCCCCGACATCGTCGATGGTCAAGTGCGTACCGTGGCTCCGCTGTACCAACTCGTCGGCGTACGGGCGAAGAACATTGAGGTTCGCGGTTTTGACGAATTCGGAGTCACTGTAGACGCTTGGGGCGGGTTGACCCTTCCTGACGCGCCCAAAGGAATCGCCGCGGGTGACGTCAATCTTGCTTGGGTGGAAGGGCGCACTTTCAACAAGCGCCTCAAGTTGCGTTTAGGCAGACAATTCGTCGTCGGAGGCGTTGCGCGGGCGATGTACTTCGATGGCCTTCTGGCTGAGTACCGCTTCCCCGTCGGCGTGGGCTTGAGTGCCTTTGTGGGTATTCCTGTCGAGCGCCGCTTCGACAACTTCCTCAAAGGCGACTTTGTCGTGGGAACAAGGGCGAGTTATGCGCCGTCGCTCACGAGTGAAGTCGGAGCTTCGTTCATTCATTTGCTTTCGCACGGTGCCCTGGCTCGACAAGATGCGGGCCTCGACGCCCGATGGAGACCCTTTCGAGTGCTCACCCTTTCAGGTGCCCTGATGTGGAGCATCGCCGACGGACGCTTGGCGGAATGTGACTTAGGCCCTCGGTGGACTCCCGTTCAGAGCGTGGAAGTGCTGCTGGGGTATCGCCGCACCGCGCCTGAACTGTTTTTGCCTCGCACCTCTATCTTCACAGTCTTCGCCGACACCTCGAGAGACGAAGCTGGAATCAGCCTCACTTGGCAAGCCAGTGCATTGGTGTCTCTCTTCGCCGATGGGCGTGCGCTTTGGTACAACGGGCAACCCGGGTATGAGAGCAGTGGTCGTATTGCTTTGCGCCCTTTTCGTGCGCCCAGTACCAGCTTGACTGCGCAGTACCGGCGCCTTTCCATTCCCAACAACGGCTTTCACCAAGCCCGTTTGGGAGCCCGGCACACGTTGCCGGTAGGTATTGGCCTTTCTCTCGATTTAGAAACGTATGTTTTGGACCAACCTGTACGCGGCCAGATGCTTTCATTTTCAGCATCGACGACGGCAACCTATTCCATCAGTCGTTCGTGGTTGGTGGGCGCGACGCTGTTTGCAGCCACTACGCCCACTTTTGAAAGCCGCTACGAAGCGGTCGCGAAACTCACTTGGTTGTTTCCTGCGGCGGGGCTCTGGTGATGATGGCTGCACGTAAAAGGTTTCGCTGGGTTCCCTTCGCTGCCGGCCTGGGGCTGACAGCCTGTGCTGGTTTGGTGGGCCTGTTCGTCTCTCAAAAAGATTCCATTCGCGTGCCTCATGAGCGGCATCGCGCGGCCGATGTTGAGTGCATTGCCTGCCACGAGACCATCTTTGATTCGACACATCTCAATACCCACGACTTCCCCAAAGAGAAGAAGTGTCTCGAATGCCATAAAGATGAAAAACAAAAGGGCAACTGCGCCTTTTGCCATACCAATGCTGAGAAACCGGCAACGGTTGCCACGCGAGTGAGCGCGCTGAAGATGAATCACGCCGAGCATTTGGTGCGCGTCAACGAAGACTGCTCGGTGTGTCACAAAGCGTTGCCTGAACCCGTGCACACCGAAGGTTTGGCTCCCTCGATGGACAGTTGCCGCAGTTGTCATGTGCACGAAGAGCAATACCAGACAGGCCAGTGTGAGGTGTGTCACCAAAGTCTCACCCAATACCGTCTCAAACCCGTAGGTGACTTCTCTCACCGAGGCGATTTCACCAAGTCGCACCGGCTCGAGGCGCGCTCGCCTGAGGCCAATTGCGGCACGTGTCATGAGCAAACGTTTTGCTCTGAATGCCATGCGAAAACAGTGGCCACGAAAATCGAAGTCATCATGCCCGAGCGCGTCGACCGCAACTTCATTCACCGTCATGATTTCTTGAGTCGCCACGCGGTGGAAGCAAGAGCTGATGAAGCTTCGTGCCAGCGGTGCCACGGCCTCAATTTTTGTCAAAGCTGCCACGCCAACAACGCGCTGCGCCCGGGAGGAGACTCAACCCTCGACCCACACCCTCCAGGTTTCGGCCAAGGTTCCGCCCACGGTGTCGCGGCACGGCAAGACATCGTCAGTTGCGCCGCGTGTCACGACCAAGGCGCCACTTCAAATTGCGTGAGCTGTCATCGAGTGGGCGGCATCGCGGGAAACCCCCACCCACCCACTTGGCTGGTGCGCCACCGCACCGAGGAGATAGGCCGAAATGCGATGTGCCAAGTCTGCCATCTCTAGCGTTCTCACCGCAGCGCTTGCGAGCTGTGGAGTGCTGCGCTCAAGCGATGCGCCATTGGTATGCCCTTCGTATGAAACGAGCATCCGCCCGCTGCTCGAGTCGCGTTGTGTTGAATGCCATTCCGCTTCCCGAGCCGAGGGCGGCTATCAATTGGGCGAATACACGCAAACCGTATCGCGGGGTGATGACGGTACCGCGCGAGTCGCTCCAGGCGTGCGCCCTTCCCCCTTCTTAGCCGCAGCTCGAGGCGAATTGGCTCCGCACGTAGCGCTCCCTGATGCCGAAGTGACGAGGCTGCAAGATTGGGTCGAACGCTGTCGCGCGGCGCCGTCACCGCATCAATTCCACCCTCCGGGCTGGGCCACTCCCACCGACACAGAGCAATCGCACTCAGTCGCGCTCCGACAGAATTTTTACAATTTGAATGAATGCAAAACATGTCACGGAGATGATTTGCGAGGCGGCGGTTCACAAGTCGACTGCAACAGCTGTCATCTCGAAGGCCCGTTGGCCTGCAACACCTGTCACGGAGATGAACATTCGTCCGCGCCTCCCCGCGATTTGAAGGGGCTGCGTACGACGCAGAGTTTGGGCGTAGGCGCGCATCGAGCCCACGTCACCGCCAGCCCGACGCATCAAGCTTACGGTTGTAAGAGTTGCCATCTCGATGTGCAGAGCGCCACTGACGAAGGCCACTACCGCCGCGCTGGAGTCTTTCTCAGTGGCCCCGCTGAGGTGATACTGGCTTCCGGTTCCATAGGCTCAGCCCAGTGGGACCGCACCACCGCCACCTGCTCAAACACCGCCTGCCATGCCCCTTCGAGCACCGACACGGCCGCCACGCAAAAGGCCCCAGTGTGGACTCGCGTCGGTCAGGGCGAGGCCACCTGCGGGAGCTGCCATGGCGTACCGCCCTCGAGCCATGCAGATAACCGTTGCGAGTTGTGCCACGGCCCTGGCTACATCGATGGAGGTGTCAATTTAGAACTCCACCTCAACGGCCATGTTGATTTGCGCAACGGAGGTCAACGCTGCGACGCCTGTCACGCAGACTCGACCAGCACTCGCTTTGTCGATTTGCTCGGCCGCTCGACCGACGCCGGAGTTCGCACCGTAGGAGCGCATGATGCGCATTTGTTCGCCAATCGACTCCGAGGCCCGATGACGTGCAATGAGTGTCATTTGGTTCCGGCGACGGTGACTGCTTTGGGCCATCTCGATTCTTCCGGACCAGCCGAGGTGTTCGTGAGAGACACGGGCCACCTCGCTTGGAAACAAGGCGCGCTGCCGACCTACAATGCGTCGAATGCGACCTGCACCAATTACTGCCATGGCGCCGGTGAGTATGGGCACCCCGACGTAGCGCCGAGCTTGATGAAAACCCCTTCGTGGACGGGCGGCACCAGCCAAGCGGCTTGCGGCACCTGCCATGGCCTTCCTCCTCAAGATGGCACTCCAGCGCACCTCGCTGCTGCCACCATTGCCTGTGCGGTCTGCCACTCAGGCACAGTGGCGCCCGACGGCGGAATTCTGTTTTCCACTGCGCCTGATGGGACCGTGAGCTCACGGCACCTCGATGGTTTGGTGACACCGTAGTTTTTGTTCGCACCTCTGAAAAAACATGAATATCTTTTCTAAATTGACAGCGATGCTTCGCGATGGCCTGTGGCGTGCCACTCGTCACTGGCTGTCTGCCATTGGGGCGGCGCTCGCTACGCTTTCGTCAATTTCATTTTTGGCGATGTTTGCTTTGGAACTCAGCGGCCATGAGCTGGGAAACTATGCGGGCATCATCAGCTACATTCTTCTTCCGACGGTCTTCGTCGTCGGCCTCATTTTGTTGCCGATAGGGCTCAGGCAGTTGCGGAAAAAGGAAAGCGCCGGTGCCCTTGCGGCGTACCCGGTGTTCGACTTCAACAGCCCACGGTTGCGCGGCATAGCGCTGGTGGTGATGGGGCTCACCATCGTCAATCTCATGGTGGTTTCCACCGCTACTTTTAAGGGCCTTGAAATCATGCACAGCGACGAATTTTGCGGGACGACGTGTCACAACGTGATGCAGCCTCAAGCCGTCGCGCACACCGTCACCACGCACGCTAATGTGCACTGCGCCGATTGTCACATCGGAGAAGGAGCAAGCCACTTCACCCGCGCCAAACTCAGAGGCGCCACTCAGCTTTTACAATTCATTGTTGGCGACGTGGCTCGCCCCGTGCCGCAACCCACCGAAGTGGCCACTGCCATTTGTACCCGTTGTCATGCACAAAACCGCTACACGGAAGACAGACTTCACGTGCGCCGCATGTATGGCGATGAAGAAAAGACGGTCGAAAAAACAACCGTGTACCGCATGTTAGTGGGTGGTTTTCGTGACGGCGAATGGCACGGCGTGCACAAACACAATGGGCTGCACATTCGTTACTTGGCTGACGCCAAGCGAAGCACCATCACCAGCGTTGAAGTCCTTCGGCCAGACGGCAACACAGAGACGTTTACTGAAAAGGGGGCGCAGCTTCCTGCCGATGCCCAGTGGTTTCAAATGGGCTGTACAGACTGCCACAGTCGGCCTGCACATCGCTTTTTCAGCCCCGAATTCATCGTCGAAAAGGCGCTCAGTCGCGGAGCTATCGACAAAGAATTGCCCTTTATCAACCGCGAAGCCGTGGCGGTGCTCAAGGCGAGCTACCCCACGCACACGCAGGCGCTTCGTGGCATCCCTCAGGTTTTCAAAGCCAATTACCTCAAGTTGGTTCCGGCGCTGGACGACGATGGTAAAGCCCGAGTCGACGCCGCTGGAAAACTGCTTGCCGAAGAATGGGTGCACAACAACTTCCCTGAAATGAACGTCGGCTGGGGGACCTATGTCGATTATTCCCAGCACGAGCCTGGGTGTTTCCGCTGTCACGACAAAAAACACGAAAATGCTCGAGGTGAAGTCATTTCAAAGAAATGCGGCGGAATGTGCCACGACGTCATCGCCACTGAAGAAGAGCAGCCCGAAGTGATTGATGTGCTCTACCCGTAAGAATGCCGGGCCCGAAGTGTGCTAGCCAGCGTGTTGTATGTCCCTCGACGCCATTGTTCTCGACCTCGGCAATGTGTTGGTGTTTCACGACAACACCAAGCTCTTC
>JAYUVR010000032.1:0-6741 GCA_043753955.1 Archangium sp.
GGCACCCGCCGAATATCGCGGCCTTTTTTCGTAAGTCGCTCCAAAAGTAATGAAATGCGGTTCCTCAAAGAAGGACAGGTAATCGCTCTCATTTCCGCCGCCAGCGCCAACCAAGCCACGCACCATGCGAATGACTTCCAATGAGCGCTCTTTGAGGTTGTGAGCCTTTTCTGTGTTGAGGGCCAAAATAGAATAGGCAACCTCTTCTTCAGGAATCACCAATGCAACGATGGACTTGAGGCCGAGCAGCATGGCGGCCCCCAATCGGTGATTGCCATTGGGTGTCCAGTACTTGCCGTCTTTGCGTACGGTGATGATGGGGTCTAAAAACCTGCCGACGCGTTCCATGGCATCGGCGAGCTTTTTTACATGGGCTTGACTGCGATCGCGTTGGTACGGAGTCGGTTCAACTTTATCGATGGGAAGGGCGGCGAGCACGACGTGCTTTCCACCCAGTGGCTCTTTGTAACTGCCCACCACCGTGCCGCCGTCGGCTTCGATGAGCTTGGCCAATTCGAGCCCATCGAGCGGAGCCGCCATTTCAGTGGCGCCCAAGCCCTTCGAGCGCGCATCAACTTTCTTTCGGCGCGCTTTTCTCGGTTTCTTCACCACTTTTTTCGCAGCCATTTTTCACGCTCCTGAAACGGTCAATTCACGAAACCGAATGGTGGAAGCACCGGTTGAGCCATGGAAAGTGAGATCGTTGCCGATGGCGTCGAGTTGCATCAGCATGTCGTTGAGATTGCCGGCCACCGTCACTTCCTGCACGGGCCGAGTGAGTTCACCATTCTCAATCCACAAACCATTAGCTCCGCGCGAATATTCGCCGGTCACTGTATTGGCGCCGTGGCCCAACATGGCGGTGATGTAGAACCCATTTGATATTTCCTTAATGATTTCTTCAGGGCTCTTCGTTCCTGGTTCGAGCACTAAATTATTCACGCCGATGGCCGGGAGCCCGCGGTACCCGCGAGACGCATTGCCGGTGCTTTTGGTCTTCGCTTTTCGCGCGGTAAAGCTGTCGTACAAAAACGCTTTGAGTACGCCTCGTTCGACAATGCTGGTCTTTTGCGTGGGCACGCCTTCACCGTCGAAAGGCGAGGTCGAAAGACCTCGGGGCTTAAGCCCGTCGTCGATGATGGTGACGTGGGCGGGCGCAATCTGTTGACCCAGTTTCGAAGAAAGGAAAGACGATTTCTTAAACACCGCATCGCCATTGGCGGCCGACGCAATGCTCGCGATGAAACCTGCAGCCATGGTGGGGTCGAGAACGATGGCGCACTTTTGCGACTTCACTTTTTGCGCGCCCAACAGCCGCACCGCACGCTGAGCCGCTTTGATGGCTACAGATTCGGGAGTGGCCAAGTCTTCAAAAAAACGTTTGGCGTCGTACCAATACGATGTCTGCAATTGTTCGCCGTCTGTCGCTACCGGTGAGGCGTACAGGTAGACGCTGGTGCCCCTGTAGCTCCCGTGCACGCCGGCGCTCGAGGCCAGATAGACCTCGCTGACCGATTCTCCCGCGCCCACCGAGTCCATCGCTTTGATGCGAGGGTCGAAGCTCTTGATCACCTTTTCCATTTCGATGGAGGCATTGATTTTCCAATCAGGTGGCAAGCTGGCTACTTCTTCATCGAACAACAAACCGACGTCGGCGAATTTCTTGAGCGAACTGCGGTCGGGCAACCCATTGAGCGGGTTCGGCGCCGAAACCTCGGCCAGAGCAATGGCTCGGTCGATGATGGTGTCGAGCGCCCGAGGGTCGAAGTCAGAAGTCCAAACGAAACCGAGGCGTTTTTTAACGAAGACTCGCAAGCCCAAACCCTTGCTGGTGGCCTGCGTCAAATCTTCAATTTCTCCATCACGAACACGCACGTCTGCAGAGCGGCCGACTTGAAGAAAAGCTTCTGCCTCTTGCGCGCCCCGCTTCATCGCTCGAGCGACGACTTTTTTCGCCAGCGCCTCATAGTTTGTTTGACTCATCGCTTGCCTCCCACCCGGGTTCCGCCCACCGTCATGTTGTCGATGCGCAATGTCGGCAGACCCACGCCGACAGGTACGCTCTGACCGTCTTTGCCGCAGGTTCCCATGCCAGGGTCCGGCATTGGATCGTTCCCGACGCGAGTCACATTTTTCAGCGCTTCTGGGCCCACCCCGATGAGCGTGACGCCTTTGAGTGGCCGCCCCAGTTTACCCTTCTTGATTTCGTAGGCCTCGCTCACTTCGAAGACGAAATTGCCATTGGTGATATCGACTTGGCCGCCGCCGAAGTTCGCGCAGTACACCCCTTTGTCGACGGACTTTACGATGTCTTGAGGCGAATCTTCGCCGGGGGCCAAGTAGGTGTTGGTCATGCGAGGCATCGGCAAATGTTTAAACGACTCACGTCGCCCGCTGCCGGTGGACTGTTTGCCCATCAACTTGGCGTTGAGCGAGTCGTACATATAGCCTTTGAGTTCCCCTCGTTCGATGAGCACCTTGAATTGAGTGGGTTGACCTTCATCGTCGACGTTGATCGAGCCCCGCGCGTTCGCCATGGTGCCGTCGTCGATGACGGTCACCAAATCGCTGGCGACTTTTTGACCCAATTTGCCCGTGAACAGTGAGGTTCCCTTGCGAATGAAGTCTGCTTCCAACCCGTGGCCTACGGCTTCGTGAAGCAAAATGCCGCTCCAGCCGGGAGCGAGTACGACGGTTTGTTGGCCCGCTTCTGCCTCAGCTGCCCCGAGGCCCGCCACGGCCTGTCTCGCGGCTTCGTGCGCCACTTTCTCTGGGGTGAACGTGTCGAAGTGCCGAAATGAAACGCGCCCACCTCCGCCATAAGAGCCGGTGCGACGCTCGCCTTTGGCGCTCTGTGCAACCACCATCACCGAAATTCGACAGAGATCTTGAGTGTCTTCCGCCAGGTGCCCGGCCGTGTTGGCCACCAGAATGTGTTTGGTCGAATCAGCCCAGCTGCACATCACCTGCGTGATTCGTTTATCAAAGGCGCGCGCGGCCCGATTGGCTCGCACTACCAAGTCGCGCTTCTCAGAAACTTCCACCTCAGCCAGGTGTTTTTCGAGGTGATAAAACGAGGGGAGCGGCGTGCGTCTGACCGAAAATGCCCTTTCGCTCCCACCTCCATGGGCAATGAATGCGGCCGTGCGCGCCGCTCGAAAAAGGGCCTCTTCATCGAGATCGTCTGAATAGGCATAGCCTACTTTGGCGCCTGCAATGACGCGTACGCCGACGCCTTGCGAGAGCCCGTTTTGGGCACTTTTGACTTTGTTTTCTTCGAGCGTCACCGCGGTGAATTCGTTTCGCTCAGAATACACTTCAGCGAATTCAGCGCCGCGCTCCATGGCCGCAGACAGCAAACGCTCACATACGGGAATGGGTAAGGACATAAAACGAACACTACCAACCCTTACGAATTCAACCTGCTAGAGTTTTTGATCAATCTCCATGGTACCGCCTCGCAAAAAAAGTTCGACTCGAAATGGGAACGACGCTGATCCCGAAAAACACAACCCCACTGTCGCGCGACCCCTCGCTAAAGACCCCGAGCGAAACGTGGCCACTCAAGCGCGGAAAGTCGAAGAGGCCGCCCGCTCGTACCACACGGGTCAGAGCTATTCTGCGGTAGAAGGCGATGACGCTGGCCTCAGTGGAAATGAATCGCTTGAAGGTGATGGGCTCGACGCCCTCGACCCTGAGCTCGAAGTCTCCCAAGAGGATAACGACGATAACGACGCGACCAGTGCCGGCCCGCCCATGCGATTGGAAATCATCGCCGGGCCCGATGCGGGTAAATCAAAACGCTTTCAAAGCATTCGCATGGTGGTGGGGCGAACTGCAGGCGTTGATTTCTTGCTGAGCGACCAATCGGTTTCTCGTCGACATATTGAGTTCATCACCACCGATGACGGGGTGATGATGAAAGATTTGGGCTCCGGGAATGGAACCAAGATCAATGGCACCCAGGTCGCTGAGAAATTGCTCGTGCATGATGATGAAATTGTGATTGGGAAGACGACACTGCGCTTTGTCGATGAGAAGCAGGCCCTTGATAAGATTCACGAAGAGAACGAAAAGTTGAGACAAGAAGCGTCGCTTGCGCAAGCTCAGGAAGCCGAGGCCCCGCCCGCAGAAGCGGAACGAGGGGAATCAGAGCCATCGCGAGCTGCCCCTGTTCTCACCACCAGGCACGGCCGTGATTCGAAGAGAAAGCTGACGCGAAAGACGCAGTTGGTGTTGATTGTAGTGGGCGTCGTCGTGGCCATCGCGAGTATTGCCGGTTGGGTGCTGCGACCGCCTTCAAAACCGTTGGTCGACCCCAACCAAGTGCTGGCTGAACAAAAGATGCAAGCCGCCCGCAACGCCGCCCGTGAAGGTGACTTTGAAAACGTGGTGAAGTGGGTCGCTGAAGCTGAAGCGCTGATTCCCGGCATTGATAAGTCAAAACTGGCATCACAAGCCCAAGCTGAACTCGTATTCCTGTCGTTGCTCGATGAGGCTCGAACGGCCATTGCAAGTCGTCGCTTCGAAGACGCCCGAAAGGCGCTGGCAAAAACCCGCGATGCCAGCGTGAAGAACGAAGAGGCCAGAAGCAAACTGTTGGCGGCCCTCGAAGAAGGGGAAGTCAGCTACAAAAAGGAAAAAATTGATGAGCTCATTGCCTCAGGCGAAATCGAAGCAGCTCGACTGATTTTGGCTGAGCTTCCTGTGGGCTCGCAAAGTGGGCCGGCTCAAAAAATCGTCGAATTTGAGCGTCAGCTTGAAAAACAAAAGATGCGCGATGCGAAAAATTCGGCCGCAACGGCACGTTCAGCTGCCGCATTAGCGCAGGAGCGTCGAGAACAAGAAATCAACGATGCGTTTGTCGTAGTTGAGCGCAAATTTGGGTCAGCCGAGTGGGACCGTGCGGCCAGTGAATGTGGCCGCGTCATCACCGCCAACCCCACTGATAAAGACATCGTCGCTCGCGCCAAACTGCTTTCGAGTCTCATTCCTAAATTTGGGGCTCAATATGACGAGGGTACGAAAAAGTTTCGCCAAGGCAATTTGGTGCAGGCGGCCAAGCCGCTCAAACAAGCGCTCCAGCTTTACAGACAGGTGAATCTGACGGCCAACCGCTACCTGACTGAATTGGAGGAAAAAATTGGAGCTGCAGCGGTAGTGGCCGCCCAAGACGCCCTTCTTCACAATGAAGTGTTCACCGCCTGGCAGATGTTCAAAGAAGCCCAGCGCCTCGATCCTGACGACGCCAAGGCTCGGCAGGGCCTCGAAAACGTCGCACGAAGAGCCGAGGAACTTTACCAAATCGCCTACGGCCTTAAAGAAAGCGACCCGCAAGAAGCGGCTCGCAAATTCAAGCTGGTGATTCAAGTGACCGAGCCAGACTCTTCATTGCACGAGCGAGCGAATACCCAATTGGGCACCCTGGGCCCCTAACGGCTACTGAATGAGGGGCTTGGCTTCAGTGACCCACAGCTTTGCGACTTCTTTTTGGTTGGCGCTTTTGAGGCGTTTCTCAACGTCAGTGAGCAACTCATTGAGCCGTTCTCGCGGAGCCTGGGTGGCCTTGAGTCGAGTCAGCGCAAAAGCGAAATTCTGACAACCCGGGCCCCATTCTTTCTTTTGGAAAAGAATCTCGCCCATGGCCTCGTAGGCTTCAGGCAATTGTCCGGTGCCGTCGGGAGGCGTGATGTCTTGGAGCAATTCGGCTGCCTTGTCGTATTCCTTTTGATCGAGCAGCAATTGGCCCTTGGCGTAGTAGGCCCGGGTTAAGCTGACATTCTTCGCTGTGATGGCCTTGTCGAAGGCCGCCATGGCTTGGTCTGTTTTACCTGCGCTTTTGAGCAATTCACCGCGAGCCAGCCAGTAGCGGTCATCGCGATCGAGATAGATTTCTTCTTTGCCGTCGGCCGTCGGGGTTTTGACATTCTTAAAGAAGTTTTCATATTTCGAGAGCAGAGCCATCGCTGCCTCAGTGTTGTTCGCCGCTTGAAGATGTTTGGCCCCTTCAAAATAGAAGACCGGCGCGGCAGGTGCTTTGGCGATGACCGCATCATACGCAGCTGCCGCATTGGGCGCTTTTTTCATCGCCAACGCATTGGCCTTTGCCAAGAGACCCCAAGCGTCGTCAGGGTTGAGTGCCAACGCTTGGGTTGCCGTGACGATGGCACCATCGTGTTGACCTTGAATATTAAGAATGGCTGCTGAAATGGCCAGAGCGCGTGCCTTCTGCGGAGCAGAGAGATCTGCGCCATGGGTCTTCAGTTCGTTGATGATGCCTTCTGCATCACCAATGCGGTCAGCGCGCTGAACCCGGGCCAAAGCTAAACCCAGGCGAGCCCGAAAATGCTCGGGGTTTTGCCCCGTGGCTTTGGTGAAAGCGTCAAGCGCACCGGGAACGCCTTCTTCGAGCAGCTCTTCGCCCCAGGCCGAAGCGTAATTGAGATCTTTCCAAGCCTTGTCGACAGCCGCACGAAAGCCGGTGCTGGCCAACTTCAAGTTGCCCTGATTCTTCATCGCCAACGCCTGAGCGTAGAAGATGCGAGCGCCCGAGCCGCCGCGTTTTCGCAGCCCTTCCACAAAGTCTTCTGCATCTTTGAATTTTCCGGCCGCGACCAGATGGAGCGCTTCGACTCCGTAGCGCTCTTCGGTCTGCGCCTCAGCCTTCTTAGCGGCCTCTAAGTATTCTTTTGCCTTCGCTTCAGCACCCGGTTCACGGTGAATGAGCCACAGGTCTGTGTA
>JAYUVR010000033.1:0-16271 GCA_043753955.1 Archangium sp.
CAGGCGCTTCATCGCCCTGCCCCAGTGCGACTTGACGGCGTTTCCGTCAGTGACTTGGCCGATGCGCTCTACGCGTCAAAAATTGCCAGCTATACACAAGGCTTTGCCTTATTGCAGGCTGCCAGTGACGCCTTTGGCTATGGCACCAATTTGAGCGAAGTGGCTCGCATTTGGACTGCAGGGTGCATCATTCGCGCGGCATTTCTTGAAAGGGTGCAATCTGCTTTTAAAGACAAACCCGAACTCTTGGCGCTGGCTCCAGACTTCGTAGCTGACTTGGCCAAGCGCTTACCGGCCTGGAGACGCGTCGTCGCTGCGGCAGCGCGAGCCGGGCTCCCGACTGGAGGCCTTTCCGTGTCGTTGAGCTGGTACGACACCTTGACGACAGCCAAAGGAACGGCCTCATTGATTCAAGCGCAGCGCGATTATTTTGGCAGTCACACCTACGAAAGAATCGACGCACCCGGGCAGGCTGTGCATACAGAATGGAAGCGCTTAAGCACTTAACACTCGTGGCGGCCAGCCGCTTCATCCCATCTTGTCTTCCGCAGCTTCGTTCGCGCTCCACCACTGAGGTCGTCACTGGCGACGCGCACGTGAGCAAGCAGTCGCTGTCAGCGTCTCGTCTTCATGCTTTCCCCGAATGCGACGAAGGGTGGTCCTTGCCCCACAGCCCTAAAGTGCGGTCTATTCCTCTTGAATCGGGCTTTGGCAACGAAGGGTGTGGATCCAACTTGTTAGGGTTAAGAATATGGCTACAAAGGCCAATTCTGTTGGCGTGTATTCTGCTCGGCGCTGCCGTCCAGGCTGAAGGTTCAGTTTCTGCGCAGTACCTTAAGTCGGCGGTGGCCCATTACGAGCAGCTTGATTACGAGCGGGCATTGCGCCAACTCGAGAAAGCAGCGGCAAAGGCCAAGACGCCCGGAGAACAAGTTCAAGCGGCTCTGATGTTGGGCATTGTTCGCGCCGATTCAGGCAAACGTTCTCCCGCATTAGACGCTTTCGACACCGCATTCGCCGTGGATCCGACTGCGAAGTTGCCTTTGGTCGTCTCTCCGAAGATTTCGGCGCTGGCAGAATCTTCGCGTTCCCACAGCCATTCGGATTCGGCTGACGTGGTGACCATTCCGGCGAACTTTGCCAAGCTCTGGCCCGAGTCAGTCAGAGTGTGTGCTGATGTCGACCTTGCTCTCGATGGCATCTGGACTCCAAATGCGAAGACGCTGGTGCTCAAGCAGCTCCAAAAGGGGCCGCCTTCAGTCTCGGCCGCGTCGCTGGGCTTGGTTCGCGAAATTGACTCCTGGGTGAAGAATTGGGGCGAGCAGCGGCTCGCGACGTGTTTGCGCAATGAGTTCATGCGCGACCCCAAAGGCGTTGGAACGTCGAGTGCGCTCCTCTGTCTCGATCGATCGACCGACGCCTTTACATCGTTGATTGAGGTTTTGGTGTCCGGAACGGTTGTCTCTGAAGCAACGCTTCAGATCGTCGATCGCTTACCAAATCCAACAGAGTGCGCCCGGGTGCGGCGAGCTCAGGGTCCTGCTGGCGCGCAGAATCCCGAGGGGACAAAAGCATGGCGTTTGCTCAGCTCGGCATTCATGGTTTTAGGTGTAGAGGGGGATTCTAACCATGCACAATCATTAATAAACCAGGCGAGGCCGATGGTTTCGAATTCATCGGATGCTCTGCTCAAGGCAGAACTTGACTTCGTCGACGGCATTCTCCGCATTCAGGCTGAGCCAGCAGTCGCCATCGCGTCGCTTTACCGTTCGGTTACGGTATCACTAGAACTGGGCGAAAATGCCATTGCACTTCGTTCATTGCGGCGGTTGATTGAACACTACGGCACGGCGGGCGACCTCGCCACCGTGGAGCGCCTGTATCGTTGGGCAAAGCGACTTGCTCAAGACGGGGCCGATTCTAGTCTCGAGCTGGCCCAACTGGAGCGATCGGGTGCGTTTGCGACTGGTCAACGCAACCCAGAGCGAGGCCTGGCTTTTTGCAAACGCGCGCTAGAACAGCTCGAGCAGTCAACAGTGGTGAACGCGTTGCGTGAGCGGGTTAAGGCCGACATCTTGGTGCTCGCTGCGCATATGGCGTTTAACGCGCGCAGCCCCGATGCGCGGTCGATAGCTAAACGTGCTGACGAAATCTCTGCGCGTATCTATGAGGCTCAGCACCCGCACCTCGTTACACTCCAGCTGTTACAAGCATTCCTTGCACTCGAAGACGGAGCACTCGAGGAAGCAGAACGTATGTCGGAGCGGGCACTCACGCCCAATGCGCTCTTGAATCCGTGGCAAGAAGTACAGGCGAAGACCATCTTGTCCATCGCCTACTACCTGACCCAGAGGTATTCACTGGCTGAGCCTGCAGCCGAATTTGTTGTGACACAATCAGAAGCGACGGATGGGCCTGAATGTGCCACGTGCCCGACGCGATGGTTGCTGCTTGGAGATGTGCTGCGCGAGAGCGGACGAGTCGCCCAAGGAGCCGATTACCATGAGCGAGCGCTTTCGGTGATTGGGAAACAACTCGAGAAGACGCCAGAGCCAGTGCTTTACGAGGACAAACTCGAAGCAGAGACGGCGCTCGCCAGAGACTACGTCGCTCTGAAGCAATGGGAACGCGCGAGACAGTACACAAATGACTGTATGAACTCTTCCCTGCGCAGGAGTTTGCCGGGACACTTGGTGATGGATTGCGAAATGACCCAGGCCGAGGTCTTGTGGGCGCTGGGGAAAGCAGAACCGGCGGTGCAAGCCGCAAAACGCGCCACGAAGGAGCGCAAGGCAGCTTCGGGAATGGAGAAGCGACTGCAGTCGCGGGTGCGCGTGCGGGCCCAAAGTTGGCTCAAGACAAATGTGTCACGCCGCTGAGCGGGCTGGCAGCCGTGTACATTTGTACCGGCAGGCGCGAGCACGGTGATGACACCAACCTCGGCCTCGAGTTCAGCGAGAGCGAGTGTGGACCCAGTACTTGGGCGAGAGAGGTCTTGGTTCCGCTGCGCTTTTTTTTTTGCGGGCAAGGGGCTTCTGCTGTTCATCTCTGCGCGCTAAGGCCATTTGAAAATGCGCATAGGTAAAGATGGCATCCGTTGGCCAGGGCGCAGCCCATTTGGGGCGCTGAAAGCGCTTCAGAAAAACCCCCTCGAGGTGGTGATGCGTTCTCGTTTCGAGCTCGGAACGGTGGTCGACCTCCGCGTGCCGACTCGACGGTACTTGGCCGCTGCCAGCCCGGGCATCGCCGAGTCTCTGCTCCTGACGAGCGCCAACCATGTCGATAAACGCACCGTGGGCTACAAACAACTGCGGCGCGTCTTAGGCAACGGTATCGCCACCAGTGACGGCGCCTTTTGGTTGCGACAACGAAGGTTGATGCAACCTGCATTTCACAGAGAACGGGTGCGACGTTTCGCGCACATCATGGTGGTGGCCGCGCGCGAGTTGGCTGACTCTTGGTCGAAAACCATCGCTTCGGGTGAGCCCGTCGACATGGCTCAAGAAATGGTGAAAGTCACCGTGCGCGTCGCGGGCCAAACGCTGCTTTCTGCTGACGTCACCAGCGCGAGCATGATGATTGGTTCGACCTTGGCGCAAGAACAGGCTTCGGTGAATTACCGCATGTCACACCCGCTGGCTTTGCCCGAATGGGTGCCGACCTCTGGCAATCGGGCGCTGGTTCGGTCGCGAAGAGAGCTCGATGCGTTGATTTTAGGAATCATCGCCCAGCGTCGGAGCGGGAATGTGCAAGCAGACGACCTGCTCTCGATGTTGATGAGCGCGACCGACGCTGACACAGGCGCTCAGATGGACGACCTCCAATTGCGAGATGAAGTGATGACGATGTTCGTCGCCGGTCACGACACGACGGCCGCGTATCTGATTTGGACGTTGGCCCTTCTCTCGCTCCACCCTGCAGTCGAACAAAAATTGCGTGATGAACTGAGTCAGAAATTGGGAACGCGCGAACCCACCGCAGAAGATGTACCCCAACTTACGTATCTCAACTGTGTGCTCAAAGAGGTACTCCGCCTCTACCCGCCACTGTGGATTTTGTTTCGTCGCCTCACCGCAGACTGCGTCATCGAAGGGTGGAACTTCCCCAAGAATTCGACGGTCTTTTTAAGCCCCTATGTCCTTCATCGTTTGCCCGAGAGCTTTGCCAACCCCGAGCAATTCGACCCTGAGCGCTGGGCCTTCGATGTTGTGCCCCCTCGCGGCGCCTACATTCCTTTCGGCCTCGGCCCGCGAAAATGCATCGGAGAGAGCATGGCGCAACTCCAAGCTCAACTCACCATCGCCACCTTGCTGCAACGCGTTCGATTGAATTTGGTGCCCGGTCAAACACTTGAACCTGAGCCCTTGGTCACCCTCAAGCCACGCGGAGGAATGATGATGCGAATCGCCAGCGCCACGACACCTCTGTAGACATTTCTTCGCAACGCCTTGTTGCCCCTTGGCTCGGGAGGCAAGAGACGTGGCGTCTTGTCGAGATCGACCTCGGCGCTACTTGTTGCAGGCGAGGCTTGCGATGTTAAGCGTGAAGCCGATGCCCGAGCCGCGGAACGTGAGCGTAAAGACGACCCGATTCTCGGGAGCTATGAAGTCGATGCCGATGTCGTCATCGCTCACCACCGTTTGGTCCATGAACTCGGCAGAGAAAACTTTCGCAGGCTGCAGTTTCGCACCCCAGGTGTCCCCGACGGCAGCCACGTAGTCCGACCTGTATCTGCCTAAAGTCGAGCGAATGTCGAAGCCCTCGGTATCGAAGCGCTTTGCGAGCGTCCGGAAGTTCGCGTCTGCCATGATGGATTGCGCCAGCGCAGTACGCAGAGGTCGAGAGGGGTCGATCTGGTCCGTACCCATTATCGTCACCTTGCCGTGTGAGGCGCAGCGAGTGATGAGCCTTGTCCCCTTGATGTCGTACTCGCCAACAGCTGATTCGTCGGCATCGGTGGAGTCGGGGGCGCCCATGCAGCCCATCATGAGAATCGAGCAGATCGAAAACGTAGAGACGGCTTGAAGAGTCATTTTGAGGCCTTTCAAATGAGGAGGTCCTGCGGCTTAGCAAGCGGCAGATAGTATGCGCTGGCCCCGGCAACTACGGGCGTTGCGAGACCAATTCGTTTCCAATTTGGAAATCCTCATCTCATTGCATTCAGTGCGTGAGGTCCAGTTAGCCTGTGGGCGGGCGGCGTTCTCGAGGCTGGTGCCACATTTGACCGCTCGACGACGAGTTGGCTACAAGCTCGCGCAGTGAAGCTGCTCCTCACCATGGTGGTGCTGGTCCTCACCGCGTGCCCTGGCGGCCAGTCGTCGCTGCCTGGAGAACTCGTCGCGCCCGGCGCTTTCGAGCTGGGCGAGGTGGTGGTCGACCAAGACACGATCTATTGGACCGAACGACCACAGAACGGCCTGGCCCTACACGGCTACGAGCAGGCAAAGTGCAGCCCCCTCTCGAGCGCGCCGTTCAACGCCGACCGCGCGTCGTCACTTGGTTCCTCCTTCACGTCGCTGTTCATCGACGAAGGGCGAGTGGTCGTCACCCAGGGCGACTTTGACCACTTTCAAGTCAAAGCCGTCTCTAAGGACGGCTCGGCAGAGACTCTCGTCGCCTCGACAAGCGACGTCGGCGTCGCCATCATCGACCGCACAGGAAGTGAGCCCTTGGTTGTCTGGAGTACGGGCGCAACCGTGTGGTGGCAGACCTTCGGCGGAACGAGTTCGGTCGAGGTCGAGTTGGTCGGTGCTCAAAGCGTGCGCCAGCTCGCCGCGACGCCGGCCTTCATCTACGCGGGCACCGTCAATGGGCTCGGCCCCAATGGCAGCTACGGCGAGCTCTGGCGAATTGACCGCCAGAGTAAGACGACGACTCGAATTTCGCGGGCCGAAGACTGGAAGGAGCAGATCCCGGGTTACGACTCCAATGTCGAGATGCTCGTGAGGCTGACCGGGGGCCACCTGCCCGAGTACCTTTCGGGCCAGCTGCTTGCTGATGGCGATGCGGTGATTTGGATGGTCTCGCAGTTCAATTTCAACGGAGACCCCAACCGCGCCGTCTTGGTGCGATTCTCAGAAGGCAAAGGCCCCGTGCTCCTCGCCAATCAGCTGGTCGACACGAGCCGTTTCTTCCTGCACGTTGATGAGTTGTTCTGGCATGAGAGCGTGAAGTCCCAGCCGGAGCACCCACACCGCTTTTGGCGTGCCCCACGCGCAGGTGGCTCGCCGGTGCTGGTGGGTGAGCTCGACGTGCGGGCGGTCGCTGGTGGTTTTGCCTATTTTTACCTCGGATTCTCCCTTCGGCGGGTGAGCCTCACTGCGGCCTCGCCCTGATCTCGGGGCCTCGAGCCTGGCCTCTGCTGGGGCGCCTCCCATGAAGGCTTCTCGCTGCACGCCGGAGCACCTCCACACCATCGCCACCTCGCTGCAACGCGTTCGATTCAATTTGGCGCCCGGTCAACGCTTGACCTGAGCCGTTGGTCACCCTCAAACCACGCCGAGGGATGATGATGAGAATCGCCAGCGCCCTTTCATGAATGTCTTTCTTGGCTCAGTGCTGCCTGTTGTGAATTCCACTATATGAATGCCATGACGCCCGTCGAAAACGCTGCACGCCCTGAAGCCTCACCCCGAGGTCAGGCCGTCAGACGGCAGATTGCACCGCGTGCTCGGTATCGATTTGTGCTGCTGAGTCTGTGGCAATGGCTGGGCGTCTTTCTCAAGTTGAGAGTGTTGGGCGCTTACGATGCGCTGCGCGGCCAAGACACGCTGGAAAATAACGCGGCTCGACTCAGCAAAGCGATTGAGGGCATGGGCGACACGGGGGTCAAAGTTGGCCAACAGGTGGCCATGCGCATCGACTTGATGCCGTTGGAATATTCACTGGCCTTGCTGTCGATGGACGACCGCCGCCCCCCGATGGATTTCAAAAACGCGACTCGAAGAATCGAAATCAGCATTGGCAGGCCTTTGGCTGAAGTCTTCAGCGCCGTAGACCCCAAACCCTTGAGTTCGACCGCTACTTTTTGTTCCTACAAAGCCACCTTAAGAGCCAACGGCGCCACGGTGGTCATCAAGGTTCGACGAAGCGGAGTACGCAATCGACTCGCCGCCGATTTGGTGGCCGTAGGCTGGGTGCTGCGAGTGCTCGAATGGGCCACATTTTTTCGGCCCGGTTTTTTCGCCTCGATGCAGCAAGAGCTCAGCGATTTGGCCAACGACCGCTTAGACCTCTACAAGCAAGCTCGACTGCAGACTGTGTTTAGCAAGCTGGCGAAGAGTCACGGCCCCCGGTGGGTCAGCGCCCCCGAAGTTCACCCCGAATTGTCGAACCACGCGGTGATGGTGCGCGACTACCCCGATGGCATTCCCCTCTCTCAAGTCATAGCCGCGGTAGACAATCGCGATGCCAAAGCGATGGCTTCGTTGAGAGCGATGCACATCGACCCGCGAGTCGTGGGGCGACGATTGCTTCATGCGGCGTGGTGGGCTGCCTTTGAAAATCTGTTTTTCATTTCAGGGGCCAGTGCGAAAAAAATCGTGGTGCAACCCGGCAATCATTTGGTGTTTATCGATTTTGAAGAATCGGGAGCGCTCGCGACCAATCAGAAACGGCTTTTGCAAGAGATGCTGGTGCGGCTCGACAAAGATGATGTGGCAGGTTCTGCACGGTCGTTGATTCAAGCGCTCAGCCCGTTGCCTTTCATCGACGTCTTTGACTTCACCAAACGCATCGAAGCGGGGTTACTGCAGGAACTTTTGGCGTTGCGCGATGACCAAGCGCAGTGGTGGGAACGGACCACCATCGGTATTTGGCGCGGGGTGACGAGAGCGGCGAGGCAAAACGGGGTGACTTTGCGCCTCGACCTGCTCAGGTTTATGGCTTCGATGTTGGCCTATGACACCTTGGCCGCGCACCTCGTACCCAACCTCAAATTTCTGCGCCAATTCGCGCGCTATCGACGGGCCGCCACGGCTCGGGCCGCACGGCAGGTTCGCCGCGAAGTCGAAGCGATGGACCCAGAAGATCAACAGGCCATCTTGGTGGCCCGCATGGGCCGAGTCTCGGAAGGACTCAATCGCTTCGGCACCTGGGTCGAATCAACCATTGAAAATCTCCCCGTTTCGTATTTGGCCCTTTCCGGAAAAGCCGCGTACGCGATTGCTCGCTTCGTTCGCCTTGCCGGCATCTGCCTCGTCATCTTGGGTCTCGGAGTCGCGGCAAGAGCATTTCACACTGCAGCCTGGGGTGGAACGGTCGACGTGATGGCCCATCTCTCAGAGGTCGCCTTCAGCGGGTGGTATGCCATCAGCGTGTCGCTGCTTCTCGCCTTCACCATTCGAGGCGTGCTGTTTCGACTCGATGACAAGGGTGAATGATGTCGATGCGTCGGCCCGGGCTCTTGCCTTCAGTTCCGCTTTGGCGCGTGCTCCTGCGGGCAGTGCGTTGGTTTGTGGCTGCAATGGCGATGCTCGCGGGCGTGCTGTGGGACAAGCTGCGTGGAAAAACGGGGCAATCTCAACTCGGGCGCAGAGTGCGGCAACTGTTCGAACACGTTGGTGGCACGGCCATCAAACTGGGCCAACAGCTGTCGGTGCGGGTCGACATTCTGCCGCCAGAACTGTGTGAGCAATTGGAAAGCTTGTCAGACCGAGTGCCCCCCATGCCGGAGGCCCACGCCAAGGTTCTGCTCGCACAAGGCCTCGGTCAACCCGTTGCAGATGTCTTTTCAGCGGTGAACTGGGTCGCCATCGGTTCAGGTTCAGTCGCGTGCGTTTACGAGGCTTGGTTGCATTCGGGCACCCGCGTGGCGGTCAAGCTGCGTCGAGCGGGCATTGCCCAGGCATTCGCCGCCGACTTAGACGTGTTCGAATGGTGTACCCGTTTTGCGCAATTCATCGGGGTATTGCGGGAAGGGTTGCTGTTGCACCTGTGGGTTGATCTCCGCTTGATGCTGGGGGAAGAAACCAGTTTGACGCTTGAGGCTCGCTATCAACGCGTCTTTCAAAATGAGTTGAAACGCTCGCTAATGCCGTGGATCTCGGCGCCGCGCGTCTACTCTCAGTGGTGCACAGATTCCGTACTGGTGACTGAATTCGTCGAAGGTCTTCGCTTCACCGAAGTGCTGACTGCCGTCGAATCAGGCTCCGTCGAAGGGCTGAAGGCTTTGGCCGCTCGAGGCATCGACTCGCACGAGCTCTCGGTGCGACTGGCTCAATTCTCTCTGTGGGTGCGCTTTGAAAGCACCTTTTTCCACGCCGACCCCCACCCGGGGAATGTTTTCGTATTGCCTGGCAATCGCCTCGTCCTCATCGATTTTGGAGGCTGCGGCGCGACTTCCCGGCAAACGCGAGCCCATCATGTAGAAGTGCTTCGGCAACTTCGTCGAGCTGACGCGAGCGCCATTTCTGGGGTGATGGCGGCTGACCTCTCACCACTGCCCTGGTTAGACCTCACTGAATTTCGCGGCGCGATTGAAAACCGCTTTCGCCCCTTGCTGCTCGCCATGCGAGATGCCAACGCGCCTTGGTTCGAGCGCATCGCCGCCAGCGTTTGGCTTCGCATGCTCGAATCAGCTCGCGACTTCGGCATTCGCATCAACCTCGATTCGATTCGCTCTATTCGGGCATTTTTGCTCTACGACACCCTCGTCGCCCGGCTCAACCCAAGCTTTGATTCGGAAGCCATGATTGAGCGCTACATAAAAGAATCGGCAGGCAGAACTGTTGAAGTTCTTTCAGAGCGCAGTGCGCTGGTGGGCCAAAACCCTTTCGACTTGATGCTCCAGGAAGGCGCGCTGCTGGTCTCGCGTGGGGAAGCCTTAGCCGAGTTCGAGCCGGTGGTGCGAGGCGTACTCACCGGCTACCGAAGGTTGAGAGAAGTCGCCACCGCATTTGGGAGCACCCTGCTGCGAATTCTATTCGTCTTGGCCTTGGCCACGGCCAGCGTGGGTGCTCTGCGCTTGCTCGGGCTTTCATTTGCAGTCTTCCAAAGCCCAAGCTTGATTTTGTTCTCGAGTGTGGTGCTCGCCGTCTGGTTTGGGCGCCGAGCGCTTTACGTGCTCGACACCGCCTACGCGCAAGAACCAAACAGAAGACGTTAAGGTTTTCGTTTCACGTTTTCGCTGGAGCCACGAATGGTTTTCGTCACCGCCCTGCGCGTCGCCTTGAAGACGTTTTGCCCGAGGTCTTGAATCCAACCTTCACTTTGCTCGCTATTTGAACGCGCGTGTTTGGCAAGGTAGTCGTTTGCGCCAGCGCGTACGCCTTCTATGGAACGGCGAACGGCCAGCTCGAGCGGCCGTAAGACTGCAAGTTGGCCTTTGCGCTTCTTCTTTCGTTTCATCAGCACAGTGGCATTGCCATCGGCGTCGATGACCGTGACTGACACCACGCGTTTCGGCATTTCAGTTGTCATGGGTTGCCTCTGAAGTTCAGCCGACGAGAAAAGGAAAGAGCGTGGCTGGAGTCGCCTTGCGCTCAACCACCACGACGATGGTCTGAGCGTCGGGCGCTACCACTCCACTCTCTCGAAGGTGAGCCACTGCCGCGTGCACATCGTCGAGGAGCTCGCCGGTGCCCTTCCGCAACGCTTTCACTCGCTTTCCTGTCTGTTTTCCGAGATCCAACACCACCGCTTGAGGAGGTCCTGCAGGTTTTGCATCCATGAATTTGTACCTTTTCGAAAGGGCTTAAAACTATAGCAACGTGTAGCGGGTGACGGTTGTCACTTGAGCATCTTTTTCTGGCGATTCTCTTCCACTGTTTTTCGAATTGCTTTTACTACCGCCCGCATGGCGCCGGGGTTTGCAGTGTTAGCGAGTAAATCAGGGACGGAACCCCCTGGAATGGTGTGGTGATAGTAGGTGGCAAAGGTTTTTTTCCCGCCTTCACGCGGCTCGAGCTTCCAGGAACCTGTATTGATTGGCACTCGAACCATGCCCTCTTTGGGTTTGATGTCTGTATTGGTGGCAGTCCAGGTGACGAGCAAGTAGCCGTGACCCTCTCGCCAATCAGATTCGTCTAGCAGTTTGATGATGTACTCGCGGCGGCTCACGAGGGGCATTTTCACCACGCCGTGAAAGATGACGACCTTTCCATTTTCTTCAGTCGACAGCACCGTGCCTTCTTCGGTGTATGGCATTGTTTTCGACCAGTTGGGGTAGTCGCGCAGAACGGCCCAACATTCTTCCGCAGTGGCGTCGAATATCCCCGTGGCCTTGAGCTCGCGCACTCCAGACCCGGCCTTGGGTCGACTGGTGAAGATGAAGCCATCTTCTCGCGCGAATTCTTCCCACTTGGGGGCGAGCTCTGGCGCTGCGCTCAGACAGAGTGCGACAAGTGCAATACCCCACATTGATGAACCTCAGCAGCCGGGGTTTAGGGTGGAGCGTCAGCAACTGACTTACCAGTCTGTCACTGGAAGGCACCACATCTTGAAGTCACTTTCCAACGAGGCGGGCTTCACCCAGGTTTGAAAACGGGCTCCGCACCTTCTGCAAGTGTTGGAACCTGATTGCACCAAGCGCTGTCTGCTTAGAACAGCGAGCAATCAAGTTGGTTTCGGAGGTCTTATGGCTGGCGGAATGGACATGGGTGGCGGGCGCAAGGGAGGAAAAAAGTCCCTCGACGCGCCGCTCAATTTGGTGCCGTTTATTGATTTGATGGCCGTGACAATCGTCTTCCTAATTCTCAATGCCGTGTGGATCCAGCTGGGCCGTCTTCAAGTATCGCAGTCGGGCCAAAGTGCAGACGACGTTTCTGCAGCGTCACCGCAACAGCCCGTCACTTTGTTGATCAGCGAGCGAGACCTCAAACTGAGTGTGGGTGGTGCCTTAGTCGATTCCCTGCCCATCACCCGTGACGACTTGGACCGCATCAATGTGGAAAAATTGGTGGCGAAACTTAAGGAACTGAAAAGCCAACAACCCGAGCAAGCCGCTATCACTCTGTCTACCGAAGACAGCGTCAAGTATGCCGACCTCATTCGTTTGATAGATTCCGTCACGCAAGACGGTTCCACCCCGTTGTTTCCGTCGGTGGCCGTTTCACCTGCTTCACCAAACTGAAATTGAGTTTTGGCTCATGAAAGCACTCGAAATAGCAGCGCGTTTTAAAAACCATCTCGCTATTCGGTCGCCCGGGTTTGTCACCGGGAAGCCAGTATGGGATGTAGGTCTCAATGGTCACGAAAGCCGTCAAATCTACATCTGCCGCTCAAAGAACTGATGTGCCGAAGCAACCGGCAGCAGCAAAGAGCGAACCGAAACTTGAGGCAGAACGAGAGACGTTCAGGGGCAGCTGGTTGGCCCCCGTGCGGAAGCAAAAGCACGAGGTCGACGCTGATGGCAAAAAGTTGGGCTACGAAGCGGCGAAGACGTTGCGCGCTGAGCGGCCTGTCGCAGCCATCGAGCACGATATTCACGCCACGGTGTTTACCGACATTGACCCCAAGCGTGCATATTCCGCTACCCCTGACAGCATCATTCAAGCGGCTCAAAATTTTCAGAGCACTGAAGCCAAACTGCTGGCCAAGTTGTCTCCTGAGCAGCAAAAACAATACGCCGACATTTTGAGGTATTCCAAGGGCTCGGTGAATATGCCCGACCTGGCCGTTCCCCAGACGCGCCTCGGTTTGATGCAGCTGCTGGGCGATGGAACGCTCCAAGACACAGACACCGAAGGCAAAACACTTCTTTCGACGCTCTCGAAATTAGCCACCGACGGTTCCCTCGCGCGAGCTGTTGATCGACGAGATTTGATCAACGAGCTCGTGCTTGAGCTCGCTCAACCTTCGACCATTGACCAAAAAGACAAACTGACATGCGGCGCGGGCCTCGTCGCCATCTACATGGCAAGTACTCGACCGGCCGAGTACGCCCGTATTGTCGCGGGGCTGGTTTCTGAAGAGGGCAAAGTGAAACTCGCTGGAGGCGAGAAACTCAAGCGCCCCAAAGACGTCGATTCGAAAAATGCGGGTGGTCGCACCATTACGCAGCAAATTCTGCAACCCACTTTGATGGACTTGGGCAACGGCCCGCTGCTTGGCTACAGCAACAAGGCTGACAAAAATACGTTATTGGGAGTTCCCCTCTTCAACGGGGCGCTTCTCGCCTTCGTCGGTCATGCGCTCAAGGAAATCGTCGGAAAAGAAATCAAAGTTGACCCCGACATCAAACCAACCAAGAAGACACTCGCTCACCTGGAAGAGAAGATTGCTCAGGGTGAACCTGTGCCAGTGGCCTTCCAATATCGCGACAAGATGGAAGGTGGTTTTCACTGGGTGATGGTTGTCAAAGTAGACAAAGAAAACGTCACCTACGTCAACCCTTGGGGCAGAGAAGAATTTATGCCGCGCAAGGAGTTCAGGAAGAAAATTTTGGGCGTCGTCGCCATCACGGACAAGCGGCCGGACACCACGGCTAAAGCACCTTAAGAAGCGGTTCAACGCCTTCTTAAAAAACGCAACACCTTGATGCGCAGGGGAATGAATCTGAGCCGTTGACGAAGGGGGGCCTTTGAGAAATACCGGCCTATGCGCCAGCGAAAAACCAAGTTCATCTTCACCACCGGCGGCGTAGTCAGTTCTCTCGGCAAAGGCATGGCGTCGGCGTCGATGGGCGCGCTGCTTGAAAACCGCGGCCTCGACATCACCCTGGTAAAGCTCGACCCGTACATCAATGTCGACCCGGGCACGATGAGCCCGACTCAGCACGGTGAGGTCTACGTCACCGACGACGGAGCCGAAACGGACCTCGATTTAGGCCACTACGAGCGCTTCACCTCGTCGCCCATGTCGCGGCTCAACAACTTCACCACCGGCCGGGTCTACTACTCAGTCATCACCAAAGAGCGCCGCGGAGAGTACCTCGGCAAGACGGTGCAGGTAATTCCACACATCACCGATGAAATCAAAGCGATGATTCATCAGGCCGCTGAAGGCCATGAAGTGGTGCTGGTCGAAGTCGGGGGCACCGTAGGCGACATCGAGTCGCTCCCTTTTCTCGAAGCCATTCGGCAAATTCGCTACGACGTCGGCGCGGGCAACACCTGTTACGTGCACCTCACCTTGCTGCCTTACATCGCGGCCGCGGGCGAGGTGAAAACCAAACCCACCCAACATTCGGTGATGAAGCTGCGAGAAATCGGCATTCAACCCGATGTCTTGATTTGTCGAACAGACAGGCAAATACAACAAGAGCTCAAAGACAAAATTGCCATGTTTTGCAACGTAGACACCGGCAACGTCTTCACCTCACCTGATGTGGCGAGCATCTATGAGCTCCCTCTTGAATTTCATCGGCAAGGGCTCGATGAACGAGTCGCCGAAATTCTCAATATTTGGACGCGTGGGCCCAAACTCGAACAATGGGAACGCATCGTCGAAACCGTTCTGCACCCCGGCAAAGGCGAAGTGAACGTCGGCATCGTCGGCAAGTACACCGAGTTGAGAGAGTCTTACAAATCACTCAACGAATCACTGATGCACGGCGGCATCGCGAATAATTGCAAAGTCAATTTGGTCTTTGTCGATTCTCAAGAAGTCGAGACCAAAGGCGCCGATGCGATGCTCTCAGACTGCCATGCGGTACTGGTGCCTGGCGGCTTCGGAGTGCGTGGTACTGAAGGCAAAATTCTGGCCGTAAAATACGCGCGCGAGCAGAAAATGCCTTTCTTTGGCATCTGTCTTGGTTTGCAGATGGCTGTCATTGAATATGCACGCAATGTGGTGGGCTTGGTGGGTGCCAATTCTCTTGAATTCGATGAAACGACACCCCACCCGGTGGTGACCATCATGGAATCGCAGGTGGGCGTCAAAGACAAAGGCGGCACCATGCGCTTGGGTGCCTACAACTGTGCACTCAAGGCCGGCTCGCTGGCTCAACGATTGTACAGTGCAGACTTGGTCAGCGAGCGGCATCGTCATCGCTTTGAAGTCAACAATCAGTACCGAGCCAAACTGGGCGAAGCGGGGCTCCTCTTCTCGGGCACCAACCCTGAACTCGACCTGGTTGAAATGGTTGAACTCGACAATCACCCCCACTTCATCGGGTGCCAGTTTCACCCTGAATTCAAAAGCAAACCCTTCGCTCCCCACCCGCTCTTTTCAGGGTTCATTCGAGCCGCCCTGCTGCAGCGCGACGGGAAGTAGGCCTCAATGCCTTTACCTTCCATCACGCTTGCAGGTACTGCCGTCGGCCCCGGTCAACCGCTCTTCGTCATCGCCGGCCCCGATGTCATCGAGTCTGAAGCCTTGGTGCTCCGTCATGCGCAGCGGCTCAAAGAAATCACGCAGCGACTGGGCGTACCTTTCGCTTTTAAGTGCAGCTTCGACAAAGCCAATCGAACTTCAATCAAGTCGTACCGTGGCCCAGGTTTGACTGAAGGTTTGCGCGTCTTAGCAAAGGTCAAACGCGAAATCGGAGTAGCCATTCTCACCGACGTACACGAGCTCTCGCAGGTAAGCGCCGTCGCCGAGGTCGCAGACATCATTCAAGTGCCTGCTTTTTTGTCTCGGCAAACCGACCTGGTAGTGGCGGTGGCCAAATCAGGCAAAGGCGTCAATCTCAAGAAGGGTCAATTCATCGCCCCCAAAGACATTCTTCATCAAGCGAAGAAGGCTTTTGATTCAGGCAATATGAATGTCTTGGTGACTGAGCGCGGAGCCACCTTTGGGTACAATAATTTAGTCGTCGACATGCGTGGCTTTGCGCAAATGCGCGAAGCGGGGTTGGTCACCTGTTTCGATGCCACCCATTCCGTACAACTGCCTTCGGCAGGCGATGGCGAGACGGCTGGTGAAAGACAATTCGTGGGGCTTCTGGCTCGCGCAGCGGCTGCCGCGGGCATCGATGCCCTCTTCACGGAGGTACACGAAAACCCAGACCAAGCCTTGTGTGACGGCCCTTGTTCACTCACCTTTGAGCTGTTCGAGCAAACCCTAGGTGAAGTTTTGGCCATTCGCCGCAGCTTGAAACATCAATCATGAAGCAAGCAGCGCACATCAAAGCGATGGTTTTCGATGTCGACGGCGTCTTGACTGATGGAGGCTTGTGGTACGGCCCCAGCGGCGAGGCGCTCAAACGCTTTGACGTCAAAGACGGTCACGCGATGGTGCTGGCGCGCATGGCGGGTTTGCCCATCGCCTTATTGACGGCTCGCACCTCGCCCATGGTGGACATTCGAGCGAAGGAACTCCAGTTGGCTCAGGTGTTTCAGGGCCGAAGAGACAAAGGGCCCGCATTTCTCGAACTGTGTCACGCATTGTCA
>JAYUVR010000034.1:0-5348 GCA_043753955.1 Archangium sp.
GCGCAGCGCTGGGCCAAAGGGTGCGGCGGTACATCGTCAAACGGGCTGGGAAAACGGAGCGGGCGTTCTTCCCGGGTCGGTTGTGGTTCAAGCCAAGTCAACATCAGGGGGGCGCGCTCAACCGACCTTCAGACTTAATGAAGACGCGCTCACTCACGACGCGCAAGGCAGGAAGTTTCTCGTTTAAAGTCAAAGGCGACAAGGTGGTTTTGATGGCGTCTAAGACGGCCAAGAGCCCGTTTAAGTTTTCACCAAAGAAACAGATGAGCAGCGTGGGCTCTCCGGTGTTTGCTTGAAGCCGCACATGCAGTGACGATTCACTGGCTTCGAGTTCTAGTAAGAGACGATTTCCAACGGCGCTCTGGAAAGAGACGGCGTCGTCGCCGTGCTTGGTCCAACCGGTTTTTTCCAGCCCTTGGAGCAGTTCAAGAGAGGAACGCAGGCCACGCTTGTCGGCAGGTCTTGCTTGCGTGGCCACTTCTCGGAGGACTTGGCTTTCAGCGCTGTCGATGCCGAGGACAGCAGCCAATTTTTCAAAGGCGCTGGCCTCAGTGGCCGTGGTTTTCCCGTCAGCGAGGACGATGCGGTACGCCAACACCAACCCAGCGCGCACGTTAGAAACCGGAAAACGCTGCGCCAACTGCTTGAGAAAAGCTTCTTCGCCCTGGGCCTTGAGGTCGCGGCGCGCCTTGCGGGCTCGGTCGAGAAGGGAAGTGGTCGACCCAATTGATGTCACCAGCGCTTCATTGCCGACTGATGAAACCACTTCGCGCATGCTGTCGATAAAGAGGTTGAGTTCGCTTTCCCCCAAACGCCCGTCGGCGGCTCCGATGAAGACGGCTGCATTGACGAGCATGTCAAGCAAGGCCTCGACCTGAGGGCGTTCTGCGTTGGTGCTCAACATGGTGCGAAGAGTCATGACCGTTTTCTCAAGTCTTCGGGAGCGTGACGCCGGTCTGCCCTTGGTACTTGCCGCCACGGTCGCGATAACTCGTTTCGCATGGTTCTTCAGCACCGAAGAAGAGCATCTGGGCAACGCCTTCATTGGCGTAGATACGCGCGGGCAGAGGTGTGGTGTTGGAAAATTCGAGCGTCACGTGGCCTTCCCATTCAGGCTCGAGGGGGGTGACATTGACGATGATTCCGCAGCGCGCGTAAGTCGATTTTCCCAAACAGACCACCAGCACATCGCGCGGAACTCGAAAATATTCGACAGTGCGCGCCAGAGCGAAAGAGTTGGGTGGAATGATGCATTCAGAGCCCTTGACGTCGACGAAGCTGCGCGGGTCAAAGGTCTTCGGGTCGACGATGGTTGAATTGATGTTGGTAAACACCTTGAACTCATCAGCGCAGCGCACATCGTAACCGTAGCTCGAAGTGCCAAAACTGACTGCTCGTTGTCCGTTCAGCGTACGCACCAGCACCGGCTCAAAAGGCTCAATCATCTTGTGTTCAATAGCGAGGCGGCGGATCCACTTGTCTGACTTGATGCTCATGGGAACGACACCATGCCATATGAGTCCCTATGCGCCTACTCTCGATTGCCTCTTAGGGCTGGGGAACTGGGGACGCGTAAAGGGCGATTGTTGGGAATGCGCGCCAGAAAGAAGAGCTGTTGGAGCCACTGCGGCTTACAAGTTTCCTGCAGTACTTCAATTACCAGTTTAACCCCGGGTGATAACTCAACGTAGATTCATTGGTGGTTTGCGGTACAGCCTGCTGGTTTAAGAGCGTTTCAAGCAATCAACATCATGTCTCAACCACTTCGCTTTTCTTTTCGCGCGATCTTTCGCCCCGCTATCGGTCTGATGAACCGGTTGACGTACACTTCGAAATTCGGAGTGCTGGGGGTTTTGTCAGTGGTTGCAATGGCCGTGGTGATGGCCAATTTGTATGTCAACTTGCAATCGGTCGCGGTGACTGCACAGCTCGAAATTGATGGTCTGGCTTTAGTGCCGTCGATTTCGAAGGTGACCCGGCTCATGCAGCTCCACCGTGCGCAAGAGGCCCTGGTGCTGGCAGGTGATTCTAATTTTGTGAGCCCGCGGGCTACGTTGGAAGGTCAAGTGACATCGTCATTGGCTGAACTGCAAACCTCATTGCCGACTCGGTATGCGCACAGTCAGCGCATGAAAATGCTCATCGAAGATTGGAAGCGTCTCATCGATCAAGACCGAGCAAAAGATTTCACCAGAAGCTTCGAAGCCCATACACGACTCATCAATCAAATGATGTTGTTTACGATTCAAGTCGCTGACGGTTACGCGCTCACATTAGACCCCGACATCGACACGTATTATCTCATCGACTCGTCGATTAGTAAGCTCCCCGTCGCTATTGAAGATTTGGCTCAGGTTCGTGCTTACGGCAGTACCATTCTCGCTGCCAAATCAGTCGCGGTTGAACAAAAGGTTCGAATGCGCGCGTTGATCGCCCAACTCGAGCGCAGCATCGAATGGCTGTCAGACAATATTGAGCGTTCGGGCCAGTACAACCCCACCATTCGAGCTGAACTTAACAACGTCAATACCGAGGCTGCAGATGCCGTGCGGCGAGTGATCAGTCGGGTGCGAACCGAAATCATCGACGAGAAGTTTTCGATGTCGCCAAGGGACTTTTTTGATGCGACGACGCTCGAAATCGATCGGCTGTATCTCATGGTCAATCTGACGTTGATGACTCAATCGCGAACGCTGCTCAAATTGCGCATTGATCAAACACTCAAGAAAATTGGTTTTTCGATTGGCGTGTCGACGGTCATGTTTTTCTTGGTGATGTATTTTACGATGGGCATTTATTACGCCACCATCGGCACCATTCATTCGCTGGGCAAGTCAGCAGAGGCGTTTATGAAGGGCGACCTCAAACAACGGGTCGAACTTCAGACACAAGATGAACTCAAGCAGATCGGCCAAAGTTTTAATGACATGGCGAGCAGTTTTGCTGAGCTGTTGATTACCCAACAGCTCAATGAACGGCGCCTTCAAATCATTATCGACACGGCCCTCGATGCCGTGGTGCAGATGAACGAGCAAGGCCACGTCATCGGGTGGAACCACAAGGCCGAGTCGCTGTTTGGCTGGTCCCGCGCCGAAGTGATGGGGCGACCGCTTGAGGAACTGATCATTCCCCTGCGACATCGTGAAGCCCACCGGCAGGTGCTGGCGCAATCGCTGACTAACGGCGGCAGTCGGGTTTTGAATACTCGTACGGAAATGGTGGCTGAGCACCGTGATGGTCACGAGATTCCGATTGAATTGGCGATGGCGCTCAATCGGGTTGAAGGCCGGGTTGAATTCAGTGCCTTTTTGCAAGATATCAGTCAGCGCGTTCAGGCCGATGAGGCGCTCAAGATGTCTGCTTTGGTGTACCAAAACAGCAGCGAAGCCATGATGGTGACAGACCCGGCTGGTGTGATTTTAACCATCAATGATTCGTTTACCCAGGTGACGGGTTACGATTCAACAGAAGTCATCGGGCAGACGCCAAGAATTCTACGTTCTGGCAAACACGATGAGGGCTTTTACAAAGCGATGTGGGCCTCGCTGCAAAAGACTGGAAAGTGGAAGGGCGAAGTTTGGAATCGTCGCAAGAATGGTGAATTGTACGCGGGCGATTTAACCATCAATACCATTCACACTGAAGACGGCACTCCCAAACGTCGGGTGGCCATGTTCTCAGACATTACCGACCGCAAGCGGTCTGAAGAGCAGATTTGGAGACAGGCCAACTTCGATACCCTGACTGGCTTACCGAACCGAGCCATGTTTCACCATCGCTTGGGTCAAGACATTCGCAAATGCAATCGTTCAGGCTCTCGATTGGCGTTGATGTTTTTAGACCTTGACCGATTTAAAGAAGTGAATGACTCGTTGGGCCACGAGATGGGAGATGTGCTGCTTAGAGAAGCGGCTCGGAGATTGACGACGTGCGTACGTGAAACAGACACCGTCGCTCGCCTCGGGGGCGATGAATTCACCATCATTCTCAGTGAGATAAATTCTGTTGAACGCATCGACCAGATTGCGCGCACGGTACTCGATCAGATGTCGAAGCCGGTGCCGCTCGGCAGCGAAAAGGCCTACGTCTCGTGCAGCATCGGGGTGACCATCTACCCGACTGACGCCAAAGATGTCGAAGAGCTGGTTCGGAATGCAGACCAGGCCATGTATGCGGCCAAATACCAGGGCAAAAATTGTTACAATTATTTTACGCGCACCATGCAAGACGCTGCGCAAAAGCGCATGCGGCTTTCAGCTGACCTGCACTTGGCGCTCAGTGAGCAACAATTTCATTTGTGCTACCAGCCCATCGTCGATTTGGCCCGTGGTTCTATTCACAAGGCTGAAGCGCTCATTCGGTGGGACCACCCGACCAGGGGGCTCGTCTCTCCAGCAGAGTTTGTGCCTCTGGCTGAAGAAACGCGGCTGATTGGCCAAATCGATGATTGGGTTTTTCGAGAAGCGGCAGCGCAAGCGGCGAAATGGCGCGCTGATTTTGTCGAAAACTTTCAAGTGAGCGTCAACAGCTCGCCCACTCAGTTGCGCAGCCAGGCCGATTCTGACGAGCTGTGGTTCGACTACCTCAGGAGCATCAACTTGCCTGGTGAAGCCATCGTGGTTGAAGTGACTGAGGGCCAGTTGATGGACACCAGCAGCGATGTCGCTTTGAAGCGATTGCTGCGTTTTCGCGATGCAGGCATTCAAGTGGCCATCGATGACTTTGGCACGGGCTATTCGTCGCTCGCTTATCTGCGGCGTTTTGACATCGACTATCTCAAAATTGACCGCAGTTTCATTCAGGAGCTGGGCAAAGAAGCTGACGCGTTGGCTTTGGTAGAAGCCATTATCGTCATGGCTCACAAACTTGGGCTTGAAGTGATTGCAGAAGGCATCGAGACCACCACGCAGAGAGACCTTTTAGTGGCGACTGGGTGCGACTATGGCCAGGGGTATCTCTTTTCACGCCCCGTGCGTGCGGCGGCGTTTGAAGAATTGCTTAAACAGCGCAACAGCCCCCGACCCAGTTTGAGTGTCGTGACCGGCTAGTCAGTCACCAATACTCTTGGTAGCGCGAAGTGCTTTGGCGCAGACAATGTTATTTATATTTACATTTCAAATCTGAAATGAAGCCCTCCGTTGTGGAGCACTCACGCACCACGACAACAAATTTCCCTTTAACAGCAACTGATTACCTTCTTGACCTCGATTGGGTGGGCCCTTGCATACAGTTGCCCTGCAGAGCCGTTCAACCCTATTTACGGAAAAGAGATTTAAGTGAAATTGAGAATACTCGTGGTTGCCTTAGCAGCGTTTCAGTTGATGGCATGCGGTCCGCAAAACGACGCA
>JAYUVR010000035.1:0-9899 GCA_043753955.1 Archangium sp.
AGCGCACATGGTCATCTGTTACGAGAGGTATGGCGTGTCCCTAGATCAACGCAGCATTCGACCTCTTGGGCCTCGGGCCTAAGCCGTGCGGCGCCTGAGTACACCCCTCGCCCTGGGGCGAGGATGGGAGTGGGGAGATAGTCGAGCACTCAAAAACTGACACGCACTGCCGACGCAGGTGACGCATTCCCCCCATCGAAGCCTCCCGTCGTCCTGCAGACCCTCAGCAGACCCTCATCTCCTACTTCAGACTCCGAGTGAAAAACTCTATCATTCGAGTTCCATACACTTCCGGCACCAGCTCAAAACAATCTGCATGACCACAAGGAGCAACCCAGCTCTCGCCCCTCGACATCATTCGCTCCCTCATCTCACGAGGAATCCAGAGGTCATTTTCCCCATAAACGAGCAGAAATGGCCGAGGCGCAACGCGAGCAAGCGCATCAACAGGCCGCACTGAAACGACATCAATGCCAGCCGCTCGAAAGACCGCCAACCCAGGCGCAGCACTGAACCACCCCCACCGAGGAGGATCTAAATACGCCCCCTCTTCCAACGAAGAAACTGTCGCTTCCAATATCAACGCCGCCAACCGTTGATCGTCAGCGGCCGCAAGTGCCAGCGTCGCCGCTCCAAGCGAAATACCCAAACCCCCAATTCGGCCCCCATCAACTTCTGCTCGAGCCGAAAGAAAATCGAGCGCAGCCTTCACATCTCGGCGTTCAGCATCCCCCCAAGAGCACCGTGTTCCTTCACTTTCACCGTGCGCCCGAAGATCCAACATCAGCACCCCATACCCCTCTGCCGCTAACACCCGAGCATGAGGAATCAACTGTTCCCGATTGCTCCCAAAGCCGTGAACTAAAAGCACCGCCGCCCGATTGCGAGACGGCACGTACCACCCAGCTAGCTTCAGCCCATCTTCAGTCCGCAAGGAAACATCAATCAAACCCGTCAATTCATTCTTCGCCTTCAACCCCTCGATAGCGACGCGCGGGGGGTGCAACTCGCGCCAACCCCGAAGAGCACTCTGCAAAACAACAAACGCAAGAGCTCCCAAGCCGACCACGCCCAACGTGAGCCCCATAATGCGCCATTTCTTATTCAAAGGTTCCACCACTTCGGCTCAACAACCAAAGGGACCGCAGTCCCCACACACAGCGCAAGCTTAAGATTCGGCCCCGGAGTCCACCAATGCAGTTGCCATGGCCGCTCATCACCTCGCTCAACAAACGCCCGACCCGCACTCAACCGCACCTCGAACGCCGGCAGATCATCGCTCAGACCGACTCCGGTGGCCTTGACCCACGACTCTTTAATCGTCCATCGCTCAAAAAAACGTTGCACCCGCTGCGCCTCATCAGGCTGAGACGCGAGATCGGCCAACTCACTGGGCCCATACACCCGCTGCGCAACAGCCCACGATGAATGTCGAGCATCCACCGGTTCAACATCGACTCCGATTTCGCTCCCCTTCGCGATGGCGACCGCCACCAGTTCCCTGCAATGGGAAAGGTTGAAACAAATCTCAACTCCGTCAAGCTCGGGCTTTCCCGTCTGCGTCACCGAAAAATGCCAACCCGTCGGAGCCACCGAAGGGAACCGCATCGACAAGGCCTTCCGCAAAAGTCCATGCGCCGCAACAAAGGCCAGCTGATCAGCCCGATGCCGAAGCCGCTCGTGCCGCGCTCGCTCTTCTTCATCAAGCAAAGCAACCCAAGCCGGTAGATCGGCCTCTAACGTCGCGGGGCTCAACAACCACAAGTCGACCGACTGCATAGGAGAAGTCCCCAATTGGTAGCAGCATTCATGTCGATGTGCGCTTTTTTGGAAAAGCCTTAGTGGTGACCGCAAATCGACTATGAATGCCTGACCGTGACGCCGCAGAGTTCTTCGAGCGAGGCATCGCGCTCAGACGTAGCCACCTCAATGCGCAACGCCCTGAAACTGGGCGGCTCATTGGTCTTGACCCTGGGCATCGGTTTCGGAGTGCGTATCGCGCTTCGACGCTTTTTAGGCCCCACAGTCATGGGCCCCATTAACTTCGCCGACGCATTCACGTCGACGGCCTTCGTCTTCATCGGCCTTGGAGTCGACGTCTACGTTCGCAAAATTGTGCCCGTCACCCTCGATGGCGCTAATGCCTTCGTCGGCACCATCTTCGCACTCCGCGCCATCCTCTCGCTCGGCGTCTTTCTCATCATGAGTGTCGTGCTCAGCTTGATGAACCAGCCGCCCGAAGTGCGCGCCTTGGTATGGGCGTACGGCGTGTCTCAAGTGTTCATGAGCTACAACCAAACGCTCTCAGCACTCCTGCAGTCAGCGCGCACCATCGATGGGCTTTCGACGCTAAACGTGGCCGCCAAACTCATTTGGGGAATCGGTTTCGTCGCCACCATGGCCTTCAATCTTCCCTTGGTGGGAATTCCGTTGTCGGTGGTAGCCGCAGAACTCGTCAAATTGGTCGGCGGCTGGTGGCTCTCTCGACGCCACGTCACCCTGCGCCTCACCATTGATTGGGACAAGCTCTTGCCTGTGCTCCGGAGCAGTTTCCCTTTTTATGTCAACGCCGTAGCTTTGGTCATCGTCAACCGCTTCGACGTCAACGTGCTCAAAGTCCGCAGCGATGACAAAGAAATCGGGCTCTACAGCGCCGCGGCTGAACTCGCGCAAATGACTTTCGTATTGGTGCCGATGCTTTCAGGCGTGGTCATGCCGCTGTTTGCCCGTATGCAGGAGCGCGGCCCTGAGGCCTACCGTGAAATCGTCCGTCGTACGCTCGAACTGACCTTGGTGCTCGCCTTCCCTCCTTCGCTGGCGATTGCCGTTGGCTCGGACATTTGGGTCAATCTGGTGCTGGGAGATCAATACTCTGCTTCAGCTTGGGCCTTGAGCATTCTTGCCCCCACGTTCCTGCTCACCTACGCCACCGTGGTCATCGCCAATGCACTCAACTTGAGCGGCGGAGAATGGACGGTCACCGTCACCTCACTCACCAGCATGGTGGTCAACCCGCTGCTCGTCATCGGACTGGTTGAAATCGCTCGGGGCTGGGGTTCTGGCGGTGCTGGAGCCGCATGTGCCTTAGCTGCAGTGGGCACCGAACTGCTGGTGCTCAGCGTGATGTTCTACCGAATTGGGCGAGTCGCCTATGACGCGCGCTTGGGAGCCATGGTGATGAAGACCACCGTGGTCTGCATTGTCGTCATGCTGCTCGATCGATTGGTGCTCTATGAGCTCGGCCCAGTCCGCCTCCTGATTGACGGGGCCGTGTATGCCCTGCTCGTACTCCTCTCTGGAGCTGTTTCCGTGCGCGAGTCCTTAAGCGTTGTGAGAACATTAAAAGCGCAGCGTTCAGCGGTGGGCTAATTTCATCTTGATTCGGCGGATGGTTTTTGGGGGAACACTCGCATGCACGGTTTGATGGAGTCCTTTCACGCGGTGGTCGATCGCTCACCTGACGCGGTCGCGGTGACTTTTGAAGGTACAAGCCTCAGCTACCGGCAACTGGCTGCGCGGGCTTCTCGACTCAGCAGAGTGCTTCAGAGCCAAGGCGTTGGGCCCGACGTCGTCGTGGGCATCAGCGTAGAGCGTTCGCTCGACCTGGCCGTCGCCGTACTCGGCGTACTCGGAGCAGGAGCTGGCTACTTGCCCCTCGATGTGGGCTACCCCAAAGAGCGTCTGGCGTTCATGCTCGAAGACGCCCGAGTACCCGTGTTGATCACCCAACAGTCCCTGCGTGATTTATTGCCGTCTTCGGGTTGCAAAGTGCTCTGCATGGAAGAGCTGCCGGCAGGCACTGAAGAGCGCGTGATTCCTACCAGCGGCCCTGAACACTTGGTCTACGCCATCTTCACTTCAGGCTCGACGGGCAAGCCTAAGGGCGTTGCCATGCATCAGGCTCCACTGACAAATCTCATCGAATGGCAGCTGATCGATTCAAAGTATGGCCAGGGGCGTACGCTGCAATTTGCACCCCTGTCCTTCGATGTGCATTTTCAAGAGATGTTCTCGACCTGGTGTGCAGGCGGCACGCTGGTGATGATTCGCGAAGAACTTCGGCTCGAAGCGGTGAAGTTGCTCGAGTTGCTGCAAAAGGAAAGCGTACAGCGCCTGTTCTTGCCGTTCATTGCGCTCCAGAGCCTGTGCGAAGTGGCCACGTCACATCAGGTCTACCCTTCAGCGCTCAAAGAGATCGTCACCGCTGGTGAACAACTGCAAATCACTCCGCAGATCAGGAAATTTTTTGAGCACCTTCCTGAATGTGCGTTGTTCAATCACTACGGCCCGAGCGAAACACACGTCGTTACATCGCTGCGGCTTGAAGGCGCTCCATCGTCTTGGCCTCAATTGCCATCCATCGGCAAGGCGATCGACCGAGTCTCGACAGTCATCGTCAATGAGCAGATGGAAAAGGTGCCTGACGGCGAAGAAGGAGAACTCCTTTTAGGAGGCGTGGCCGTCGCTCGCGGGTACCTTTACCGGCCAGAACTCACCGCGCAAAAATTCATCGCCGACCCATTTGTCCCAGGCGGCCGAATGTACCGCTCAGGAGATCTCGCCAAAATTCTGCCCGACGGAAATATCGAATTTAAGGGCCGCATTGATGGCCAAGTCAAAGTGCGCGGCTATCGCATTGAGTTGGGTGAAGTCGAGGCTGCCATCGCCTCTCAAGCGCAGATCAAACAAGTGGCCGTGACCGTTCGCGAAGACACACCCGGAGACAAACGCCTTGCGGCCTATTTGGTCACTGAAGGCGACACCGCGGGGCTCATCGCACGCGTGCGTGCTCACCTCGAAACCTCACTGCCCGACTACATGGTGCCTTCGAGTTTTGTCCTGCTCAGTGCCCTTCCCCGCACTCCGAGTGGAAAAATTGATCGACGCTCGCTGCCCAAACCGTCTGCAGACCGACCTTCGCTCCAGCAAGAATACGTCGCACCCCGCAGCGCTCTTGAAGCCAAACTCGCCGCCATTTGGTCCAGATTGCTTCAACTCGATACCGTCGGCGTCAACGACAGCTTCTTTGAGCTCGGCGGCAATTCGCTCCTCGCGCTCAAATGCATTTCTTTGCTCCGGTTGGAACTGCAACTCGAAGTGCCGGTGGTGAAACTCTTTGAATCACCTACCATCGCCGGTCTCGCCGGTTTCATCAGCGGCACAGGCACTGGTGCAGGGCCCACTTTCCGAAAACGAGAGAAACGAACCAGCGATGAACCCATCGCCATCGTCGGCATGGCGGCTCGTTTCCCGGGGGCCAACGACTTAGAGACGCTCTGGAAAAATTTGGCTGGCGGCGTTGAGTCGGTCACGTTTTTTAAGACGCCGTCTCCTCCAATCGACCGTTACGTCGGCGCACGCGGCGTTCTCGAAGGCATCGAATTTTTCGACGCCGCCTTCTTCGGCATCACCCCCAAAGAAGCCGAAGTGATGGACCCGCAGCAGCGACTGCTGCTCGAAGTCATGTGGCAAGCGATGGAACATTCAGGCTCGGCCCCTGGTACCGTCAACGGAACGGTGGGCGTTTTCGCCGGCACGCATAACAACAGTTACTACTGGAATAACGTGTTGCACTTCCCCCAAGCGATTGAGCGGCTGGGGGCGTTTCAAGTGATGGTGGCCAACGAGAAGGACTACGTGGCCACGCGCATCGCGCACAAGTTCAACTTGCAAGGCCCCGCACTCTCAATTCACACCGCCTGCTCAACTTCTCTGGTCGCCGTAGTGCAGGCCTTCAACAGCCTTCGCAATTTTGAATGTGATGTCGCGCTCGCTGGTGGGGCCTCTCTCACCATTCCCCAAGAAAAAGGTCACATTTACGAAGAAGGAGGCATGCTTTCGGCCGATGGCCACTGCCGGCCTTTTGATTCGAAAGCCACCGGTACGTTGTTTAGCGATGGCGTGGGCGCCGTGGTGTTGAAGCGCCTTTCTGATGCACAGCGAGATCGAGACACCATCTACGCCGTCATTCGAGGAGCGGCGGTTAACAACGATGGTTCCAACAAGACGAGCTTCGCTGCCCCCAGCGTGACAGGCCAAGCCACAGTCATCGCTATGGCCCATGACATGGCTGAAATCGACCCGCGCACCATCAGTTACGTTGAAGCGCACGGCACCGCGACTCCCTTAGGGGACCCGATTGAAATCGAAGGTCTGACCCAAGCCTTTCGCAAACAGACCAAAGACACTGGCTTCTGTGCCATCGGCAGCATCAAGAGTAACTTCGGTCACCTGACGGCAGCAGCAGGCGTAGCCGGGCTCATCAAAACCACGCTGGCGATGACGCACAAACAGCTGCCGCCACTGCTTCACTTTCAAAAGCCCAACCCCGCCATCGATTTTGGCAAGTCACCCTTCGTGGTGAACACCTCGCTCAAACCTTGGGAAGCAAGCCCTCGCCGAGCCGGTGTCAGCAGCTTCGGCGTGGGCGGCACCAACGCTCACGTGGTTCTTGAAGAAGCGCCGGAAGTGACAGCGGCTGCCGAAGCCCGTTCAAAGCACTTGCTCACCTGGTCCGCGCGCACCGACAGCGGGTTGGAAAGCAACACCGCGGCATTGGTGGGCTGGCTCGAAAAGAACCCCACAGCCAATTTGGCCGACCTTTCTTTCGTACAGCACGTGGGACGACGGGCGTTTTCGAAGCGGCACGCTGCGGTGGTTGAGAATGCCGCCGATGCTATCGCCGCAATAAAATCACCCTCGAAATTGCTGAGCGGTACAGCAGGCGCCACCTTCCCCGTGGCTTTCCTTTTCCCCGGCCAGGGTTCGCAATACGTGGCCATGGGTCAGTCGCTCTACCGCGATGAACCTGAATTTCGCCTGCTGGTTGATCAATGTGCCGAGTGGGCACTCCCCGTTCTGAAGCGAGATCTCCGCGAAGTCCTCTACCCCACTGGAGGCGACAGCGAGAGCGCTCGTGAAGCCCTCAAGCACACCTCTTTCACGCAAACAGCGCTCTTCACCGTCGAATATGCCTTGGCTCAATTGCTGATGACGTGGGGCATTAAGCCGACGGCCATGTTGGGACACAGCGTCGGCGAATGGGTCGCTGCAACCTTGGCGCACGTCTTCCCGCTTGAAGACGCCGTGCGCTTAGTGGCCACTCGCGGAATGTTGATGCAGCAACAACCTCCAGGCTCGATGCTTTCCGTCAGGCTTCCTGCTGCCGAAGTGATGCCCAGACTGACCGGTCGTCTGGCGCTCGCCTCTGACAACGGAGCGAAGCTGTGCGTAGTAGCAGGACCGACTCCCGAAATTGAAGCCCTCGAAAAGGCACTCACTGTTGAAGGCGTGGTCTCAAAACCACTGCACACCTCACACGCTTTTCATTCGTCGATGATGGACCCGGTGGTCGAGCCGCTGCGCGCTGAGTTGGCGAAGGTGAAATTGGGGGCACCGCAGACCCCCATCATTTCGAGCGCTACGGGTCGCCCGCTTGAAAATGCCCAAGCGATGGACCCGAACTATTGGGCCAGGCATTTGCGAGACCCCGTTCGATTCCGCGAGGCGGTGCTGACGCTCGCTCAGCAGAAGCACACCTTCATCGAAGTCGGCCCGCGCGCCACTTTGTCTACGCTCACCAGGCAACTTGTGCCTGATCGCACTCAGCTGTGTCTTTCAACACTGCCTGACAGTGCCACCAGCGATGCTGAATGGGTGAGCGTCTTGGGTGCGCTCGGTAAATTATGGGTCAGCGGCGTAGCCATCGATTGGGCTCGCTACCATGAGCATGAGCAACGTCGTCGCATTGCGATTCCCACCACTGTGTTTGAACGAACTCGGCACTGGCTTGAACCTGCTGGCAAAATCGCCGCTTCAGCCGATTCGGTACCTGCCCCCATTCCAACCGCTCAAGTTTCAACAGGAGAGCTCCGTATGTCGCGCAAAGAAACATTGATTCCGCAACTGCAAAAAACATTCGAAGAATATTCTGGTTTGGAACTCGCCGGAGCAGACCCTCATGCTTCTTTCTTAGAACTGGGTCTTGATTCGCTGGCGCTGACACAGGTCGCGACCGAGCTTCAACGTCAACACGGAATCAAGTTTCAATTTCGCCAGCTGGTCGAAGATTTCACCACCCTCGATGCGCTCGCCACTTTCCTCGATTCTCAAATTCCGGCTCAAGCAGCACCGCCTCCGCAGCCTGTTCCAGTGGCAGCGCCCGTGGCTGCAATGCCCGCAATCGCATCGGCGCCCATCACCTTTCAACCTCTGCTGAGTTCCGCCCCTCCAGGCCAGGTACAAAATGTCATCGAACAGCAGTTGCGTCTGATGGCCGCGCAACTGCAGCTCCTTGGGAATGCGCCGAGTGCAGTGCAGATGCCTGCCTCCGCGCCTCAACTCGCTGCGCCGGCGCAAGCCAGCGCCCCCATGCCGTCTAAGGCTGACGATTCCGAAACACTTGCTCACACCAAATACGACGTCAAAAAAGCATTCGGAGCGATGGCTCGCATTTCCACAGCCAAAGGCGATGAATTAACCACTCGCCAACGCGCCAAGCTCGACGAGCTCACGCGCAGATACAACGCGAAGACCAAAAAATCGAAAGACTACACCACCGCGAACCGCTCTCACCTGGCAGACCCGCGAGTGGTGACGGGGTTCAGGCCGCTCGTCAAAGAGCTCATCTACCAAATCGTGGTTGACCGCTCGAAGGGTTCGAGAATTTGGGACATCGATGGCAACGAATACATCGACGCACTCAACGGTTTTGGCTCGAACTTCTTTGGGCATTCCCCCGATTTCATCGTCAACGCCATCAAGGCGCAGATCGACCGAGGCTATGAGCTCGGGCCCCAACACCCACTCGCGGGCGAAGTCGCAAAAGGGGTGTGTGAGCTCACCGGCTTCGACCGAGCAGCGCCGTGCAATACAGGTTCTGAAGCAGTGATGGGCGTTATGCGCATTGCGCGAACCGTCACGGGCCGTAGCCTCATCGCCATCATGGCGGGCTCGTACCACGGCATTTTCGACGAGGTAATCGTCCGTGGAACCAAGACGCTCAAATCAGTTCCAGCCGCGCCTGGTATTCTTCCTGAAGCCGTCAAAAACGTACTGGTGTTGGACTACGGCACCCCAGAAACGCTGCAGATTCTTCGCGACCGCGCGCATGAATTCGCGGCCATCATGGTTGAACCGATTCAGAGTCGGCGCCCTGATTTCCAGCCACGTGAATTTCTCCACGAGATTCGGAAGATCGCGACCCAGAGCGGCAGCGCACTCATCTTTGACGAAGTGATCACCGGTTTCCGACTCGCCCAAGGCGGAGCGCAGACGCACTTCGGCGTGAAGGCCGACCTCTGCAGTTACGGCAAAGTCATCGGCGGTGGTCAACCCATCGGAGTGATGGCCGGAAAACGTGAATGGATGGATGCACTCGACGGAGGCGGTTGGCAATTCGGCGACGCTTCTGTGCCTACCGTGGGAGTCACCTACTTCGCCGGCACTTTCGTGCGTCACCCAATCGCGCTAGCAGCGGCCAAGGCGGTGATCGACGAGATGAAAGCGAAAGGCCCTTCACTTCAATTGGGTCTCAACGCCAAGACAGAAGCCATGGCGGCTTCGCTCAACTCCTTCTTCGCTGAAGCAGGAGTGCCGATGAAGATGAAGTACTTCGGCTCGCTGTGGAAACTCTTGTACACGGAAGATCAAGCGCACGGAGACCTCTTCTTCTGCTTCATGCGAGACCGCGGCATTCATCTGTGGGACGGCTTCCCGTGCTTCCTCACCACCGCGCATTCTGATGCAGACATCGCCGCCATCATGAAGGCGGTGAAAGAGAGCATCGGCGAAATGCAAGAAGCCGGTTTCTTACCAGGCACCCCAGTTTCTACCGCGGCCCAAGCACCCATCATCGATTCAAGCAAACCACCTATGCCTGGAGCTCGACTAGGGAGAGA
>JAYUVR010000036.1:0-5007 GCA_043753955.1 Archangium sp.
AAGAGCTGAAAAGGGAACTCGGTTCAATGCCGAGGCTGCCCCGCAGCGGTAAACGAGAACGAAGTCCATCACGAGCACTGATCTCTTTTCGGGTTGGGAAGCGGTGGATGATAGGAAAACGGCGAAGGGCCGTAACGCTCGTAAGCCCGAAGACCTGCCAACACGGAGCGCTGGCACAAGAGCCAGCGCACAGTTCGACCTGATGCCTCGAGGGAGGCGGGGAGGTCCGTGTTGGCGTGATTTTTTTCACGCTTTTCTCGGTTCCAACCCTCTCTCTGGCGTGTTGTACCTGAATGGTCTTTTCCATTCGGGAATTGAAGATGTGAGGGGAAATACATGATGCGGAACGACGCGATCTCTACCGGCAACGATACTCAAGCCTCGTCAAACATTCCGCTGCCTGGCACCGACAGCGCGTACCCACAGACGACCATGCGAGTCAAAAAGCGCAACGGCACTCGCGAGAGCGTTGACGTGAACAAAATCGTTCGCGCGGTCAATCGCAGTTGTGTAGGGCTCGTCGATGTTGATGCGCTGCGGGTGGCGACGAAAACCATCAGCGGTCTGTATGACGGAGCCAGCACCCGAGAGCTTGATCAGCTGTCGATTCAAACCGCAGCGGGGCTGATCACTGAAGAGCCTCAATACGCAAAACTCGCAGCGCGTTTGCTCTCGACCTACATCGAGAAAGAAGTTCGAAACCAAGAGATTCATGCCTTCTCGATGTCGGTGTCGACGGGTCATCGACTGGGTTTAATCAACGAGCGCTTGCACAGTTTTGTGATTGCGAATGCCCGAAAACTCAATGACGCCATCGTTCCGGAACGCGATCGCGAGTTCGAGTATTTTGGGTTGCGAACCATTTATGATCGCTACCTTTTAAAGCACCCTCAAACACGCCTGGTGATTGAAACCCCGCAGCAATTTTTTCTGCGTATCGCGTGTGCACTCTCGGAAACCATTCCGGAAACACTTGAGCTCTACCGGCTCCTTTCTTCGCTGGAATATCTGCCCAGTTCCCCCACCCTGTTCAATTCGGGAACAACTTATGAGCAGCTCTCGAGCTGTTTTCTTCTCGATTCACCAGACGATCATCTCGAGCGCATTTACCAACGCTATTCAGATGTGGCGATGCTCTCGAAGTTCTCGGGCGGTATTGGCCTCGCGTACCATCGGGTGCGTTCTCGTGGCTCTCTCATCAAAAGCACCAATGGCCACTCGAATGGCATCGTGCCCTGGTTGAAGACTCTCGATGCGTCAGTTGCGGCCGTCAACCAAGGCGGCAAGCGCAAAGGCGCGTGCTGCGTCTACTTGGAACCTTGGCATGCAGACGTAGAAGAATTTCTCGAGCTGCGTGACAACACGGGTGACGAAGCGAGTCGCACGCACAATCTCAATATTGCCAATTGGGTGCCTGACCTCTTCATGCGCCGAGTTGAATCAGGCGGCAATTGGTCTTTGTTTGACCCGAAGGTTGTTCCCGAGTTGCCTGATCTCTTCGGCGAAGAATTTGAGCGTCGCTATGAAGAAGCTGAACGAATGGGTTTGGCTGCAAGAGTCGTCAAGGCGCGCGATCTCTATGCGCGAATGATGCGAACACTCGCTCAAACTGGCAACGGGTGGATGACCTTTAAAGACAAGGCGAACCGCGCGTGCAATCAAACGGCACTCCCAGGCCGAGTGGTGCACTTGTCGAATCTGTGCACTGAGATTCTGGAGCTCACGTCGCAAGATGAATGCGCGGTGTGCAACTTGGGCTCGATCAATTTAGGGCGCCATTTGAGCTCAGGTGTCAACGGTGCGCCTTCTTTCGATTTCGAGAAGCTTGCTCGCACGGTGCGAAGTGCAGTGCGGCAGCTCGATCGAGTGATCGACCTCAACTTTTACCCCATCGCTTCGGCTAAATCGTCGAACTTGAGATGGCGCCCAGTGGGTTTGGGTTTGATGGGTCTGCAAGATGTGTTTTTTCAGCTCCGTTTGCCATTTGACTCACCCGAAGCACGAACACTTTCAAAGCGCATTTCCGAAGAGGTTTATTTTCACGCGCTCTCGACCTCGGCCGATTTGGCGGAAGAAAAAGGAGCTCACCCGGCTTTCTCGGAGACTCGAACTGCTCGCGGTGAATTGCAGTTCGACGCTTGGGGTGTGACTCCAGACGATGTTGAGCGATGGAACTTGTTGCGTGCGCACATCAACAAGCATGGTTTGCGCAATTCGTTGCTGTGTGCGGTTGCGCCGACGGCCACTATCGCGTCGATCGCAGGGTGCTGTGAATGCATCGAGCCCCAAGTGTCAAACTTGTTCAAGCGCGAGACGCTGTCGGGTGATTTCTTACAGGTCAATCGCTACTTGGTGAACGAGCTCAAGTTGCTGGGCCAGTGGAATGAAAATCTGCGCAATCGGCTCAAGCTGGCTGAAGGTTCCGTCCAGCAGATGAATGAGTTGCCCACTGCAGTACGGGCGATCTATCGAACGGCTTGGGAAATTCCGATGCGCTCGCTCATCGACATGGCCGCAGATCGAGGCGCGTACATTGATCAGAGTCAGTCGCTCAATCTCTTCATCGAAAACCCGAATATCGGGCAGCTCTCTTCGATGTACTTTTACGCTTGGAGCAAGGGGTTGAAGACGACGTACTATTTGAGATCTCGCCCGGCGACACGCATTGCCAAAGCGACCGTTGAAGAGCCCCTCACTGGGGCGAGCAATCGCGAAAAGTGGGCTGGGCAGACCGTTGAGGCGCAAGCGACAGATGCTGCGGCAGTTTCCTGTTCGCTGGAAAACCCTGAGAGCTGTGAGGCGTGTCAATGAGCAGCTCGAGACGACCTCTTCGCTTGTTAGATCCAGGCTTGTGCTTGACGCTTCGCCCGATGGCGTACCCGGCGTTTTTCGAAATGTACCGCTCGTCGATTAAAAACACGTGGACGGTTGAGGAAATTGATTTCGCCACCGATGTCGCAGATCTGAACAAGAAGATGACGGATGCCGAGCGTCATCTGGTGCAGCGACTGGTGGCTTTTTTTGCCACTGGCGATTCAATCGTTTCGAACAATCTGGTGCTCAATCTCTATCAGCACCTCAATGCTCCTGAAGCGCGCATGTTTTTGTCGCGGCAGCTGTACGAAGAGGCACTGCACGTTCAGTTCTATTTGACCTTGCTCGACACTTACGTGCCCGACCCAGAAGATCGACATCGGGCTTTTGCGGCGGTGGAAAACATTCCTTCGATTCGTAAGAAGGCTGCGTTTTGTATGCGCTGGATCGATTCGATACAGCACCTGCGGCGCCTTGAAACGCAGGAACATCGACGGCAATTTTTGCTCAATCTCATCTGTTTTGCGGCATGCATCGAGGGGCTCTTTTTCTTCGGCGCCTTTGCATACGTTTATTTCCTTCGTTCTCGAGGTCTGCTGCACGGGCTTGCGGCCGGCACGAACTGGGTGTTTCGTGACGAAAGCGCGCACATGGCCTTCGCGTTTGAGGTGGTCAAAACAGTTCGCAGTGAAGAGCCAGAGCTCTTCGATGAGAGTCTCACGCGTGCGGTTCACGAGATGCTCGCCGAGGCCATCGCTTGTGAGACGCAGTTTGCGGAAGATCTCCTTGGCTCTGGAGTCATCGGGATGTCGGTGCAAGACGTTCGGAAGTACCTTGAGTTTTGCGCTGATCAACGACTGGCGACGCTTGGGTTTTCAAAGCGGTACGGAACCAAAAACCCGTTTGCGTTTATGGACCTTCAAGATGTTCAAGAAGTGACAAACTTCTTTGAACGTCGGGTGTCGGCATATCAAATGGGTGTGACCGGCGATGTCGTGTTTGATGCGGCGTTCTGAAGGCTGGGGGTGAGCGGGCTGTCAATACGCCTCATCGGGGAGTCAAGTGGCTCCCCACTCATTTCCCTCAGGCAAAAAAGAACCTTCAATCGAAACGACTGCTGGCCTGTTGACCCAGCTACGGCGAGGCTGCCGCGCCTATGAGCAAGCCAGCCAGCCCAATGGCCCTACCGGCGACGTGGGATTTAGTCGCCGCCGCGTATGAGAAACATGTGATGCCGGTTTTTTGAGAACTTCGCTCGCGAGGCGCTCAGAATTGCGGCTGTTCCCCTTCAATCTGAGATTCTCGATGTGGCAGCAGGCCCCGGAACGCTGTCGTTGTTGGCGGCGGAACTGGGGCATCAAGTCACTGCCATCGACTTTTCGCGCGAGATGGTTGAGCGACTTCGAGCGGCGAGCACGGCTCGTCAGGTGAAGATCGATGCGAAGGTGGGCGACGGTATGGCCTTGGAGCTTCCAGCAGACCGCTTTCAAGCGGCATTTTCGCTCTTTGGGCTCATTTTTTTTCCCAATCGTGCTCGGGGTTTTTCTGAGTTGTATCGAGTGTTGAAGCCGGGCGGCCGAGCCGTGGTGGCGAGTTGGGTTCCGGTTGATCAAATGCCGATGTTGGCCACCGTATTTAGCACTTTGACGGAACTGCTTCCGGTGCCGATGGCTCCTCCACCTCGAGTGCTTGAAACGCCGGAAGCTTGCGTCACCGAGATGGCAAGCGCAGGGTTTAGTGATGTGACGGTTCAAGCGGCGACGTTTGCTTTTGAGGCGCCATCGCTGAAGGAATATTGGGCCTGGTTTCCGGCAAGCTGTGCTCCGCTTTCGATGTTGCCGAAGCTGGTTGGGGAAGAGACTCAAGTTATGTTGCAAAAGATTTACGCGCGGGTTGAAGAGCGTTTTGGCTCGGGGCCCGTGCGGGTGGAAATGCCAGCGCTGCTGACTTCGGGGACGAAGACGTAAGAGTGACTTTGTCGCCGACGGGAGGCTCCGATGAGAAGAGTGCGTCACCTGCATCGGCAGTGCTCGTCAGTTTTTGAGTGCTCGACTATCTCCCCACTCCCATCCTCGCCCCAGGGCGAGGGGTGTGCTCAGGCGCCGCACGGCTTAGGCCCGAGGCCCAAGAGGTCGAATGCTGCGTTGATCTAGGGACACGCCATACCTCTCGTAACAGATGACCATGTGCGCT
>JAYUVR010000037.1:0-21452 GCA_043753955.1 Archangium sp.
AAACCCGTCTCAGGCATGCGTTCCGAACGCTGAAAAGCACGCAGCGATTCTTGAGTGGGGCCGTCAAGTTCCCCGCTTTGTTCGACGGATTCCACCGGCTGGAGCGCTACCTTTTGTTTGTCCTTCTCGATCTGAATCTCTTTCTTTTCCTTATCTGATTCAGAGCCGCTTTTGTCGGTCGCTGCTCGTGCGTCTTTCTTTTCTTTCTCAATTTTTTCGTTTTTAGACGCCACACTGTCGAGACGCTTGTCCAGCGTGGCTTGCAATTTCTTTAGGCCATCGGTTTTAAACATCTGCTTCGTCGTCCGTGAAGTGGTTATGGGTTCAGCCCCGCGCGGGCTCACGGGTGGTGAAGCCTTTTTCGAATTCGCTTTTGGCTCTGATGGGGCGGCCGCTTCTTTGGCTTCTTCACGTTCGGGCCGATCAGGATTGGGCTCGGCATGTTTACACGCGACCAAGAGAAGCACGCCAACAGTCAGGAGCGTTTTCATTATTTCCCTCGAGGCTGGGCTTTGGGCGCCGGGCCGTCTTTATCCAACGCCTTAACCGTTTGTTCGATCACGCCTTCTTTTTTACCCGCGGTCGGGGTTGGCAAGTCTTCAAAGCCCCAGTTCAGACCTTCCACAAAAGCATTGCGCACCACTCCCAAGATCGCCGGCCAGATCTGTGGCTCTGGTCGAAGGAGTGAACCCTTAATAGGCAAGGTGGTGCCCACTGCATCGCGGCCTTCTTCTTTGTCAGAAAGCACACTGATCGCCAGGTTGCCCATCTTTGCTTTCAACGAATCGCTTATTTTGTCCGTGGCAGGCGAGAGCTTGGGGCTGCGAATGAGCACCTTTACGTCGCCCGACAGAATGCCTTTAGCGGAATTGAAGTTAACGAACGTATCAAGAGTCCCTCGCGCTGCCACTCCGGCTTTTGCTGCTGTCCATTCATGAAGTGACTCTAGTTTAAGGCCACTGAGTTGGGCTTCTCCGGTAAAGGCAGGTTTGTCGGCCAATAGGTCTGCCGTGGCCAGAACTTTCAGCGTTCCCGTTTTGGCGACGACCGCCCGAAGCGACAATGCCAGGGGGACGTTTTCGTCGAGTTCTTTACGCGTCACCAAATTCTCTATCGCAATTTGCAAATCGCTCACCCAAAACTCGGGCATTTTGCGCTCGGAAGGGTCGACGATATTAATCTCGCTATCTCGAACTTCAATTCGATCGGCGCGCAGGGGTATGACCTTTTCCAAAATCGACCCAATGTCTAAATTGTTTTGTTTGGTCTTCTTTGCCCCCTCGTCTGCTGCTTCTTTAGCCTCTGATGGCACCTTCGTCTCGCCGATCAAGACCGTAAATTTTGCCTGATGCACGCTCACGGTGGCGACCAATTGCCCCTTGAGTAGCTTTCGCATGATCACTCGGCCATTCACAGATTTTACATACACGGCGGGTTCGTCATTTTCTTTGCCATCTTGGATCAATTTCAGATCCTCGATGGTGTATGCAATTGGGAACAAAGAGACATTCACGGAACTAAATGTGCCTTTGTACCCCTCGATAGAATCGAGCCCCTTTTGAGTAAAATTCGCTGCCAGCACATTCAGTATAATTTTTACGGCGACGACCAACACCAGCACGACGACGACGAGCCAAAACGACTTGAACTTATAGAGTGGCTTGGGCGGGCGAGCCGCTTCTTCTACCGCCAGGTTGATGCCATAGGGGTCAGATCGAATCGCCGGCTGCATAGTGACCTCAGTCATGAGAGAGCTTTGATTTCGCGAGTTTTTTCAACCCATACTTGGTCGTCTCAATCAATGCGAATGCCAGAAGCGACATTCCTGAATTTCTCAATACCGTTGACCATACTGGCTTTGGGGAAAGCCAACTTTTGCGTGCAGCTCCAATTGCAGACAGGGCCAGCGCACTGGCTCCGGCTGCCGCCGCCCCTATGGGTATTGTCAATTCAGAGACTAAATTATGGGCAGAACTCGCAACGCCATGCACAGTCTTTATGTCGTGCTTTATGTCGTGTCTCTTCGCATCAAGTGCATCGACGACTTTAAGCAACCGGGCGCGCGCGATATCAGCTTGACGTTCCAAATCTTCAGTAGGTGTTAAGCCTGGACCAGACGGATTCATGCGACGTGCTCCTTGAGTTGCTTGAGGTCGCGAACGAGATGTTTGCGACTGACTTTAAGAGGGTCTTTGGGAAGCAGTGAATATCCAACCGCGCCCAATACGGCGCCCAACACGAGGAATCCTCCCGCCACACCCAATGCAGCTATAGCCGTACCACCTATTGCCAGCACCAAGGCCATGCCTAGTAAAGCCAACATCACGACGAGAGATGCTCCTGCAAGTACGAACCCGACTGCGGCCTTGGCGACGTCTTTGAGCTGCTGCGTAGCTTCTGCCTTCGCCAATTCAACTTCGAGCTTCACTAAATTGTGTGCTTCCTTAAGACCCTTTTCGACGAGCTCGAATATCGAATCGTCTGAACTCACAGCTTGAACGGGCTGAGGTTTCGGCGCTTGCATAAGTTTCTCCATATCAGTGGGGCGTGTGACGCTTGCTTCATCAACAAGGCTTCTTTTACCGAGCAACGCGCTTTCAACTCTGCGTGAGAGTCGGTCCAATACCATCCACTCGTCAAAGGTCAGCTGCGACTGCGAGCTTTCAACCACAATTTCCTTGAGTCGTTGATATGCAGTCGGTCCGATTTCCTCGGTGTGCTCATGCCGCGCGATGACGTCCCAAAGGCGAATAAGATCGTCCTGTAGGTCCATGGCCTCAGATTTTTGCACCAGGTACGCGTGGCGTTCTAATTGGGTATTGCCAATCATTGCTCGAACACGCGCTAAAATGGGTTTGCTTCCTCGAATGAGCAAGTCACCGGGGTAGAGAAACAACTCAACTTCTTTTGCACGCACCATGAGTGGGTTTTCGACCACGAGTGAATCGATGGCTCCACGCGCGAAGAATCTCAAGAGTCTCGTCGCCATATTCATCGATCGTGGGGCCGGTGCAGCTCGGGGGTGGAGACCCGCAAACGAGCACGCGTCACACAGTTCGCGAAAAGCATCGATGTAATGGTTGCGTCGAGCTTGCACAAAGATGTGTTCTTCGGACCATCCTCTTTTCAAAGTTGAAAGTTTGATGGCGGGCACTACAAAGAGTGTGATCAAAAACGAGCCCGCATAGCCAATCGCCAGAGGGTAGCCGTTGAGTATAGAGGCAAAAAAGCCCTTCGCGCGCAGCTCTGGCGCGACCAGCCTCGTCAACAGCCCGACAATGATGGGAGCAATCACCGCAAGCGCTATCCAGATGATTCGCAATACAAAATCGGGGATGAGGTTTTTGATGGGTATGAAGGCAACAAAGAAAGCGATGGCGGAAGGCACAAACACGCCGATCACAAAAACAGGCCAGAACAGCGACAGCACTAAAGCGATCGAGATCAGCGTCTGTTTGTTCGAACTCATTCGCCCGAACATCGCGGCAATTGACCACCCGAAGACAGTCTGCAGAAAGTCCCCAAGTTTTCGAGAGAGTGCGGTGAAGAGAGTTGTGAGAAGCGCCATGACCCAGCCTCCTTTGCATTGGCTGGGCCACGGGCTTGCAATCTCGTAAACGCTCGTAGAGCTGCAATGCGATGCTCGAAGAACAGCTGGGGCAAATTGTCACAACGCCGCGGAACGCCCCGAGATGTTTGGAATGCGCGATGCACAAGCAGACGCCATGTCCACTGCACACCCGGCAAAGCGGGTTTTGTCGTCATCGAATCGGGATCAGAAATCAGTAGCTTCTCACGGCCCCGTGGCCGACGTCTTTCGGCGCTTGGCTAGCGCGGCGTCACAGCACCTGGGCAGCCCGTGGGCATTTATGGCAGCAGTAGCCGTGGTCGTGGCTTGGGCTTTTTCAGGGCCCTTTTTTCAATTCAACGAAACCTGGCAACTGGTGATCAACACCGGCACCACCATCATGACCTTCTTGATGGTGTTCTTGGTGCAATCGACGCAAAACCGAGATGCCAAAGCGATTCATTTAAAGCTTGATGAGCTCATTCGATCCAGCGCAGCACGAAATGTCTTTGCAGATCTCGAAGACGCTACCGACGAAGAACTCGATTCTTTTCAGCGCGAATTCGAAAAGCTGCGAAAGAGCGGCGCAAGCGTCCCAGAAGCCGTTGAGGAAGCCAAAGAGTCTTTAAGCGATGAGGATAAAGCCTAATTCTCGCTATGAAGGAGTAGGGTTGCGCAGTTCGGGCTCATCTTTGGCCGGCTTGGGTGGCTGAGAGAGCCAGATTTTGACCGCTCCGGGCAAGACCTGAAATTCGCATGATTCAGGGCCTTCATTAGTCTGCGGCGGCCACAAAATCCCATCAACGCGCACATGGCGCGCTTCCATTCCGATTCGAACATGAGAGGCGCGTTTCCGGTCGAGCTCGGGTGGTGGAGGTGTTTCTCCGCGCCGAAGTGCCGCGAGGTATTCGAGCAACACCGAGCGATCAGAAGCTGTCGCCCGCACCACTTCAAGTAAGCCGTCGGTGGGGTTCGCCTCGGAACCCAATAAGAGGTTGGGGCCCAGAGCGCCGGCATTGAGCATTTCGATGAGAACGTATTCGCCCGATGCATCTTTGCCATCGATGGCGAGGTCCCACCGTCGAGGTTGGTAATCTTCGAGGTACTCGGCAAGCTTTTGCCGAGCCTTTTCCACCGCCTTGTCTTCTTCTTCGAGGGTGTCATGAAGCGCATCGCAAAACCAACCGACGCCAGCGCTTTCGCAAAAATAGCGTTCCCCCCATGTCTTCGAAGAGACCATTCCGAGGTCAATGCTGCGTTCGAGGGGGTTGGCCAATACCGATAGCAAGTGGTCAACACTCGAGGTCATACCCAACGCCCGGCCAAAATTATTGGCTGTGCCCAGTGGCAGTAACACCATGGGAATCGAACTGTTGACCAGGCGACGCGCCACACTCAGTGCAGTCCCATCACCGCCGGCGGCGATGATGACTTCCGCTTTGGACCGCATAGATGCATGCAGTTGGGGAACATCGTCGACCTTGTGCCCTGCATCTTGGAGGAGGGACACCAGAGCCTCATGTGACAAATCGCCACGGCCTGCATTGGTGTTGTGAACCAGTGTCACGCGCATCTGGGGCAACCTCCATTAATACTGAAATGACACCGCAAACCACATGCCGTGGCACTGTTCATGCGGTCGCACCTGTCATGCGAATCTTAATTGCCAATGACGACGGCGTATTCAGCCCTGGGCTCCAGGTGTTGGCCGAGGTGGCCTCTGGGTTTGGCGAAGTGAGAATTGTAGCGCCCGATGTAGAGCAATCTTCAGTAGGGCAGGCCATTACGGCGTCGCGGCCACTGTTGTATCGACCGACGCGCATCGGCAAATTCGATGGGTTTCGCGTCAATGGCACTCCTTCTGATTGCGTCGCTCTGGGTATTCACAATTGGAGCTCCATCGACGCCGTGCTCTCTGGGGTCAACCAAGGCCTCAATCTCGGCAATGCCATGTGGCACTCGGGAACCTTGGCCGCCGCCAAGCAGGCGGCGCTCTTTGGCGTTCGAGGTATTGCGCTCAGTGCGCCGCTCTTAGAGACTGTCGAGGCTTACGATGCGCTGAGGCCGTGGTGCGCCGAAGTCTTGAGGGTGCTCTTCCAGCCAGATCACGAAGCCTTGCTTAACAACGTCAATTTCCCCAATTTGCCTCGGGGCATTCGATGGACTCGGCAATCGGTTCGCCACTATGACGGTCGGGTAATGCCCGGAAAAGATCCCTACGGGCGCACCAACTATTGGTTCACCGCAGTTCCCATTGAAGACGTTGAAGAAGGCACAGATCGTTGGGCGCTGCGTGAAAGTTATGTTTCGGTGACGCCGCTTCGTTTGGACCTCACCGACGAACACTGTCTTGCCAAAGCCCAACAGAAGTTGCGCTTCGAAAATGACGAAGTCCGAAGAATGGCAAGCCTCTCGAGTGCGAGTGCAAAAGAAGCCGCTGCGGCTGGCCGAACTGACGAGAATGACGGCTCTGTTGCTCACGTGTTAGGCGGCAAGGGCATGGCTTAACAGTCAGTGACAAGGTACATGTCGAAATGCGAACCAAGATGCCTCACGTGAGGCAATTGTGCAGCGTGCATGTCTTTGAAGAGAAGACATTGCCTTTGAGCGCACAGTGGCATGCGAGATGCTCATGGTGCTCCCAGAACCCCCACCTGGAGCTTCGCATGAAACGTACATTTCCCCTGAAGTCGATACTGGTTTCAAGCATGTTGGCTGCAGTCGCGTTTGCTGGAGCTGACGATGATCGCAAGTTTATGGAAGAGGCCGCCTCAGGCGGTCTGGCCGAGGTGAAGATTTCACAATTGGCGGTAGGGCAAAGTACGACGCCTTCGGTGAAGCAACTCGCGCAACAGATGGTCGACGATCACACCAAAGTGAATGATGAGCTCAAAGGCATGTGCTCAAAGAAGAGCATGCCGGTGCCTTCAGAAGTGTTGAGCAATACAGCTCAGAAAAAATATGACGAATTAAGCAAGTTGCCTGCGAACAAGTTCGAAAAAGAATATTTGGCGACCCTTGAAGATGATCACAAGAAGACCATTAAACTTTTTGAAGGCCAGGCAAAAAAGGGCAGCGATGCTGAATTGAAACAATGGGCTGAGAAGACCTTGCCTGCACTGAAGCACCATCTTGAAATGGTTCAAAATGTTCAGAAAGAATTGAAAGAAAAACCTGCAGCGAAGGCGATGTAAGCACTCGTCTTGAGCTGCACCGCGCGCTTGATCCCACAGGGGTCAAGCGCGCAGTAGTTGTGATTCAGGAGCATTGTGCATTTTTAAGCTCTTTTTGCGGAACCTTTTCACCGGAGCGTCGCGCTTCAGACAATCCGATAGCAATGGCTTGACCACGGCTTTTTACTTTGGCGCCACTGCTGCTTTTAAGTTTCCCTTTTGAATATTCCTTCATCACTTTGTGCACTTTCTCTTGCGCCTTCTTCGAGTCACGCTGAGTCATGGGTGGCCTCCTTTTGACGGCTGAGAGTATTTTTAATGCGGGCTGACCGTGTGAAACACTTTTGGCATCTTCACCGGAGGTCGAAACAGCTCTTGCTTGGCTGAAGGGGCTTTGTCGGCGGTCTGCTGTTCGAGCGCCACTAAACCGCCATTGGCTTCCGCTGACGCGGTGATGGCCTCGATGATACGCACATCAGCAAGCCCCTCTTTGCCAGATGGCTCTGGCGAAGTGCCCTTCAGAATGCAGTCAGAGAAGTGCAGCAGCTCTGGAGCAAATTGGTCTCGCCTTCGAAATGTTTTTACCGTTGCCTTTTCATTGATGGTGAGGCGCTGCGTGATGGGCTCGGTGTAAGTGAAGGCGGGGCTCATCGTGAGCACCCCTTTGGTTCCAAGCAACTGCAACATCGAAGTTCCCGCTGCGGCGAAACTGCAACTGAACGTGGCCAACCGCTCATCGGGGAAATGAAGGGTGGCAGAAACCATTTCCGGCACTTCACTAAATCGTTTGAAATCTGTGCCCTGAATGAAGCAGCCTTGTACGGCGATGGGTTCGGCTTCGTAAAGCATTCGAGCCGCGTTGATGCAGTAGATCCCGATGTCATTGAGAACGCCCCCGCCGACTTCCCGCCTGAGTCGAATATTGTCAGGGTCGTTGACCTGAGTCGAAAACGTCGAAGACAAAATTCGGAGTTGTCCGAGTCTGCCTGACCGAACCACCTTCAGCGCATTGAGCGTGGCCTGCTCGAAATGAAGCCTGTAGGCGATCATTAGCTGAGTCTTCTTTTGGGCGGCGGCTTCAATCATTTCATTGCAACCATACGCCGTCATCGCCATCGGCTTTTCGCAGAGCACGTGAATGCCAGCCTCAGCAGCTTGAACCGCGTAGTCGACATGCATGGTGTTTGGCAGTGCGATGTAAACAGCGTCGATGTCCCCGCTGCGCAAGCACGCTTCGTATTGCGCGTACGTGTAGGTACGAATGCCCCCATACTTTTTCGAGAGCACCTTCAGTTTTTTTTCATCGCCCGACACCAACGCGGTCAGCTCTGAGTTGCGATTCGCGTGTTTGAAAGCCGGCAAAATGGCGACCTGAGTAATGTGCCCGAGGCCCACCACCGCGTAACGAATTTTTCGAGCTCGTTTCATGCGTTGGGTTCGAGCACAAATGATGCCGGTTGTTTTGTCAGCGTTCTGCTTTCAAAAATCTGTGGCATTCGATCGCATGTGTCGGTGATGCCAGTTCGGCACGTGCTTCGCATGCCTCGGGCTTATGAAAACACTCACCTTGGCTTGTATCTTCGTCGTCGCGAGCGGAGCGGTTGCCCAGGAAGTGAAAAAACGGGGAGTGACCAGCTACTCGCCTGTCGACTTGAAAGAAAACTTCAACACCGTTGCGACTCGAATGAAGGGTGAGAAAGCAAAGGTGATGAAGCGACACCAAGACCTTCTTGAGCAACGGTATGACTTGGCCAATCGCCCGGCCAAGGGCGTGTCAATGGCGCGAGGAAAGGCCGTTCAGGAAGGGGTGCGGGCAAAATTGGTGAAGGGGTCGACCTTCGAATCGCTGTCATCAATGAAGCCCGAAGACATTCGCGAGAAAGACCTTTTCCCTGGCGGTTTCATGCCCTTGCCTCACCCCAATCAACCCGAAGGGGGCATGTTATTTCCGAAATTTCACATCGATGAAATTCGTAAACAAGAAGGTCGAGAACTGACTCGCTTCGACCTCGATTTCGACTTGCCTGACCACTTATTACCCGAATTTCCACCTGCAATATTTCTCACCACGCGACCTGATTTGGGCGACGTCTCTCAAGGCAAAGTGGTGACGCTGATGAACTACTTCGAGTTGTTCAATGGGGTGTTCAACCCTAAACAGCTCGAGGGTTTGCGTCTTTTGGTCACTCCTTTCCCGCAACAACAGTTCAACCAGACCGAAGATCGCCGTACGGAAGTACCGAGTAGAGGCGTCACGTGTTTTGAATGTCACGTCAACGGCCACTCAAACGGTGCGACGCACTTGGTAGGCGACATTCGTCCTCAAGAATTCCGTCACCGCATTGAGACGCCTTCGCTTCGCGGGGTCAATATTCAAAGGACTTTCGGCTCTCAACGCGCAATGACAAGCGTGGAAGATTTTACGGAATTCGAACAGCGAGCGGCCTACTTTGACGGCGACCCGGTTATAGCAACCAAGAAGGGCGTCAATGTGCTCGATCGCGGTACCCAAGTGCATGCGATGGCCGAGGTCGAAAAGCTGTTCGATTTTCCGCCCGCACCTCGATTGAAAATCGATGGCAAATTAGATTCTTCCAAAGCCAGCGAATCGGAAATGCATGGGCAAGAGGTCTTCTTCGGCAAAGGTCAATGCGTCAGTTGCCACCCAGCGCCGTATTACACCGATAATTCCATGCACAATTTGATGGCTGAACGCTTCTACAAGCCCAAATTGGTCAACGGCATGGTGATGGGCGCCGATGGCCCGATCAAGACTTTCCCTTTGAGGGGCATCGTCGAATCACCCCCGTACTTGCATGATGGTCGACTGCTTACGCTCGAAGACAGCGTCGAATTCTTTAACCTGATACTCGAAACCAAGTTGTCTTCAGCAGAAAAGAAAGATTTGGTCGCCTTTCTGCGCACACTTTAATGGTGTCGCAAAACGCCTCGACGGGGCGACAAGGTACTTCTGCGAAACGAAAAACGCGTTTTCGGTCTTGTCCCGAAAACGCGTTTTCTTTTAAAAGGTGCTCGAACACAAAGTCAGGCGTCATGCGCAGTGATTCGCCCACTTTTCTTAATCGCCTCTAAGCCCATCGAGAATGCTTGAAAGGGAGAGTAATTAGTCGCGGAATCTTGAAATGAGGCCTACCACGCTCAGGGCGATCAATCCTCCCCCGATGGCCGCTACCAGTTGAGGGTGCTTCGTCGCAATCGACCGGGCATCGCGCATGGTGCTCTTCCCGAGCTTGAGCGCTGATTTACGTGCTTGTCGCGCCGTGCGGGTCACTTCGTTGACCATGCCGTCGAGGTCGGCCTTCTCTGCGTGATTCTGATGAGCGGTTTGCATTATGAACTCCTTGAGGGTTGAGTATGAAGACATCAAACGACCTGAGTGTTGCTGAGCTTAAAAGCAACACGTGTGCCATTGCCCGTCACTCGGCGCGAATGCCAAGCGTCGATGAAACGGCGGCGATAGCCAGGGTGACTACGGCGCCAAACGTCGACCACAAGATCGCCGTAGCTTCGAAGTCAAACCACTCACCAGTGGAATGAAAGGCAAGGCCGATGAATCCGCCGAGGAAGGCACCGGCAATACCTAACCCCAGAGTTCCCCAGAGGCCCCGGGCTTGAACAGCGTCTGCAAACACGGAGCGCGAGAAGAGTCCTGACAGCAACCCGATGACTAGAAATGCAACAAGGCTCATAACCACTCCATAAGCAGGACTGCCGGTTCAACGCACACATCATCGCACGTGGCGTGCCAGTGCCGTTTTCCCAGGCATTCGCGAGGTTGCAATCAGTGTTGATGCTGTGGCGATGGTGCATGGTGTGGCGCATTGGTGCATCGATGGGGCACTCAAAGACCAGCGATTACCCCGAGACGTCCCTGGCACACGCGTTGCTGTGCTGTCTTTCTGAACCCGTCGTCCCCTGGAGTTTTTATGGATCTCTCAACCCCTGCAGTGGTGAAACAAGTCATTTCGAGAATCGACTTAGACGCTCTCGCTCACGAAGTTTCGCATGCGCGCCAGTCAGCACTCCAGTTAGGACGTTCGGCGCTTGGGGAGGCCCGCACTTTGGCTCGTCGACACCCCACGGCGACAGCAGCGATTGCCGGTGGGCTCGGGGTGCTGGCAATTGTAGGAGCCATCAACCTCATCTCGAAGTCCGTCCGCGCGCGAGACTGATGAACGGTTTTTCCTCCTCTCTCACCTAAACATCCACCTCTCTCACCTAAACAAAGGAGCTGAATATGAGAACCCGAGATTTGAAAGCCCTCGCTTTGGCCGCCTCATTGATGGCTTCTCCCGTTTTTGCGGGAACGCCTGATGGGCTCGTCACTTCAAAAACGAAGCTTTCGCTCTTTACTACCGCTGGAATCAAAAGCAGCGCAGTCCATGTCGACACCAATGATGGAATCGTAACCCTGTACGGCAAGGTGCCAAGCGCGGAACAAAAGACGGTGGCTGAACGAACGGCGAGAGATGTGAGTGGTGTTCGCGACGTGAAAAATCTTCTTCAGGTTGTGCGAGCAGCAGACGAAACGGGTGTCGCTCGAACTGACAAAGAAATCATGTCGAAGGTCGAAAAAGAGCTGAAGGCTGCGGCGACGTTGAAGTCGAGTTCCATCTCGGTAAAATCAGTCGACAAAGGGGTGGTGTTACTTTCTGGCGATGCGAAAACCCTGAGTGACCAACTACAAGCCGTCACCATCGCAGATCGAGTGCCTGGAGTGCGTCGTGTGGCCAGCGAGATCAAGGGCCCCGATGTTTTTGGCAATGACGAGCGCGTCACTTTCCTCAATCGCCCCTCGAACACAGCGGCGAAGTCTGAGCCCAAGCCCACACAGACCAAGAGCAGCGGCAGCGATATGCGTATTTCTGCGGCCGTAAAGATGAAGTTGCTGACCGCTTCACAAGTGCCTTCCACGGAAATCAGCGTCGATACCGACGACGGCGTAGTGACACTGTTTGGCATCGTGCCGAGCACTGAGGTCAGCAAAGCAGCCGTTGCCGAGGCTTCGAAAGTTTCTGGCGTGCACCGAGTACAGAACAATCTCGAAGTGGTACCCAGCTCGCAAAAGAAGGTTGTTGATGCGAAAGACGACGACATCTACCGCGATCTGAGTCTGGCGTTTAAAAACCGGTCAGAATTGAATGACGTCAAGACTGCCGTGAAGAATGGAATGGTGGTCTTAAGTGGAACCGTCGATTCCTCGTGGGACGAGATGACCGCCATGCGCGCGGCCCGCACCGTTAACGGTGTTCGCGGAGTCGATAATCAGTTGAAACTGAAGGAAAGATCGTCTGAGCCCGCGTCGCGTCTCTAAGGCTCTTTATGAAGGGTGAAGTAAAGCTCACTTCACAAGCTGTCTTCACCATCGCTACCGCAGCACTTCGTCGAGGAGATTTCGCCATGTTCGAGAATAGTAGGAAGTCGCAGCAACTCACTCTTCCCGCCCCTACGGTTATCGGTGGTGCTTTTGTTCTCGGTGCCGCGGCGGCTTGGGCCGCGATAAAGGTGATGGAATATCGGCGCGCTCAGAGCGCATTGCCTGCCTCTAACCTCGCCCACCCGCAACTCACCAAGCGTGATTTAGAAGCCATAGCCAGACTCGAAGGGGAAGGGCAACCCTGTGCTCAACCTCTTCCTCCAGCGGCATAGGCTGTGCGGTGGTCGTGGCCAAATGGCCTCGTGACAAAACGCCACACTGGTCCTCACTTGCGCTTCCTGAGTTCACAGGGAAAGTTCTCGGGTATGCGGGTTGCTATAAACAGTTGCGAGGAGCGTTAGGTAAGATGGCGTCGTCCGTGGAAAACAGTGAAAGCCCTCTGAGGATATTACTCATCGATGATGATGAGGTTGATCGTCTGGCCGTGAAGCGAGCTCTTGCAACGGGTGGTTTGGAAAGTGAGTTACAAGAAGCCACCAATTTTGCGGCCGCCGCCAAGGCATTGACGAGTGGTGCTTTCGATTGTGCGCTGCTCGATTTTCATTTGCCTGGGGGAACGGGGTTAGAGCTGATTCAGCTCGCAAAGGCCTCACGAGTGGATGCACCCATCGTGGTGCTGACAGGGCAGGGCGACGAAACCCTTGCTGTTGAATTAATGAAGGCGGGCGCGGCGGACTACGTGCCCAAGAAATTGCTCACTTCACATCGTCTGATGCAGAGCATTCGACAAGCGCTGCGCTTGCATGATGCTGAGCGCTTCGCCCAGGCAGCGCATGCTGCATTAGCCACTCAGGCGGCTCAGTTAAAGCTACTCGCCGATTCATCGCTCGGTTTGCACGCGGCGGTCACTTTTGAAAAAACTTTGGAGCTCGCCGCAGAAATGGGGTGCAAGCTTGGTGGAGCACGCATGTGCGTAGCCCGACTGACGAAGAACCCGTCAGGCGGTACTTTGGAACGGCGTTGTGTGATGAGCGGTGAGGCGCCTTTTTCACAGGAAGAAACCGCACGTTGGGAATCATTGATTTGGCAATCCACCCAAGAAGTTCGCCTGACAGCCATCGAGATTGATGCCTTGTCAGAGTGGCAATCTTCGGGTCGCCTCAACGGGCTGATGGGCACCCCTATTTTAGGGCACGATAGAAAGCCCATTGGCAGCATCATGGTGGTCGATCGCAGTGGTGGTGAGTTTGAAGCTATCGACTCGCTGATGCTTACGCAGCTGGCAAAAGCGACAGCAGTTTCTCTCGAGAATTCTCGCCTGTATGCAGAAGCCCAGCATGCAGTACGCGCCAGAGAAGATGTGCTCGCAGTGGTCTCGCACGACCTGCGGAACCCGCTCTCAGTAGTGTCCATGAGCGCGAGTATGCTCAAACAATCTCTTGGAGATGGCCCTGGGTCTGCTCAGGTCGGTCGAATTCAACGAGCGGTTGGGGGAATGAATCGTTTAATCGAAGATTTGCTCGACGTAGCCTCCCTCGATGCGGGCACGCTTGCTGTGCACCCCACTCAAGTAGTCGCCGCCAATTTGCTAACCGATGCTGTCGATACCACTGCCTCAATTGCAGCCGAGCAAGGGTGTAAAGTGATTGCAGCGGAAACCGACACATCGCTGACTGTTCACGCTGACAGTGAACGGATAGCGCAATTGCTGGGAAACATCATCGGTAACGCGTTGAAATTCGTACCGCAGGGCACGGGGGAAGTGCGGCTCCAAATTTCCAAAGACGGCTCTCGGATCTGCTTCTCTGTCACCGACAACGGCGTGGGAATTGCGCCAGAGCATCTCCCGCATGTTTTTTCCCGTCACTATCGCGCGTCTAACAGTCGACCCGGGCGTGGCTTAGGGCTTTACATCGCGCGCGGTATTGTCGATGCACACAAAGGTGAAATAGGCATCGAGTCAAGCCTCGGGCAGGGGACGACGGTTCGTTTTTGGCTCGCTCCTGCCCCCGCTTCATTGCAGCCTGTCTGAAGAATCAGAGGCTCCGGCGGGCTTTCCAGTGGCATTGTACCGCTCAAGTTTTCGGTAGAGCGTTCGGCGATCAAACCCGAGAAGTTGCGCAGCCCGCGCTTTGTTTCCTCCCACCAAATTGAGCACCCTCAAGATGTAGCCGCGCTCGACGTCGTCCATTGGAATAACTTCCGTCGAGTCATCGACAGAAACCTTGAAACGATCGTTCCGATAGGCCCTAATTTTTTCAGGCAAGTCTTCGACCGTGAGCTGGTCAAAACGAGCCAACGCGACCGCTCGCTCAATACAGTTTTCCAGTTCTCGCACGTTGCCCGGCCATGCATACGCTTGCAATTTTTCGGCAGCAGGTTGCGATATGGCCATCTCAGGTTTTTTGCTTGAGGCCGCGAAACGTTTCAAGAAGTGCGCAGCGAGCACGAGAACATCTCCGGGTCGATCTCGAAGAGGAGGAACGTCAATGGTGACCACGTTGACGCGGTAAAAGAGATCTTCCCGGAAGCGTTTATTGAAGACTTCGAATTCGAGGTCACGATTCGTGGCGGTAACCAAGCGCACATCGAAGGGCACTTCGTCATTAGAGCCCACAGGCCGCACTTTTCGCTCTTGGAGCGCCCGAAGCAACTTCGGTTGCACTTCAATTGGAAGCTCGCCAATTTCGTCGAGGAAAAGCGTGCCGCCTTCGGCTTTGACAAAGAGCCCGGTGCGATCGCCTTTGGCATCAGTGAAAGCGCCACGGGCATGGCCAAAGAGCTCAGATTCGATCAACGAAAGAGGAACTGCAGCGCAGTTAATGGCGATGAAGGGCCCATTCTTTCGCGGGCTCGCCTCGTGGAGTGCTCTTGCAATCAGCTCCTTGCCAGTGCCGGTTTCTCCGTGCACCAGCACTGCCGCTTCGCTCGAGGCGATGCGGGCGATGAGCTCGTTGACCTTGCGCATTGAACTCGATGTTCCGAGAAGCTTTTGGTTGTCAGCCCCCCCGACGACTTGGCGAAGATGTTTGAGCTCTTCACGCAGCTGGCGATCAGCGATAGCTCGTTCCACCGTAAGCGTGAGGAGCTTGATGTCGACAGGCTTGGTGATGAAGTCAAAAGCACCCGCGCGCAAGGCGGCAACAGCGGCGTCAACAGTCGATTGCCCAGTGACCATGATAATGGGGATATCAGGCTGCATTCCCAATACATGCTCGCACACGCCGATGCCGCTCATCTCGCTCATCCCCAAATCGGTGAGAAGCACTTCAACATCATTTTTTTCGATGTATTCGAGGGCGTCTTTTACCGAGGTGAATGAAGCGGCTTTGTAGCCGCCCAGCTCCATCGCTTCGCGGAGCGTGTCAGCCATTTCTTTCTCATCGTCAACAATCACTAAAGTACGAGCCATAACTTTCCCCTTCGGAATATGCCGTTTGTGCCCCGTTCGTCGCGTGGCGGCAAGGTGATATCGAAGAGTTTCCTCAGTTACCGAAGCGGAGGATTGACTCCACATGGGGCGAAATGCCACAAGCCAGTTACCCAGTAGATTTACGTGATAGGTTTCGTTACGTCAGCTCGTTATCTTGAGCGAGTTTAAGGCTCGTTTTTGAGGGGATCTCCTGTGCGAATGGAAAATCTCAGCGCCGATACCGCGGCCGTTATGCTTGCTCGAGGAATTGCTCCACATTCACCAGGTGAGCAGCTTCCTTACAGTCCCCCTCATCTACTTGAGTTCTATGACGATGAACGGGTGTTGTTTGAGACCGTAGCTCGGTTCTTGGGTGAAGGGCTGGCGGCCGGTGAATCGATAGTCGCCATCATGGTTGATGCTCATCGCGAGCCGGTGCTTGAGTGCCTGGCCAAACTGAACATCGACGTGCCTCGGGCGATTGCGGAAAACCGTTTGGTGATTCGTGACGCGCGCGAGATGTTGTCGAAATTTTTGATCGACGGAATGCCTGACCCTGAACTTTTTAAGGTCCAGGTCGACAGTTTGATCAGACTTTGTCAACGCAGCAACCCTGCTTCGCGGGTGCGCGCTTACGGTGAAATGGTTGATCTGCTCTGGGGTGAGCACAATGAGCAGGCTGCCATTTACCTCGAAGAACTCTGGAACGACGCCCGCACCCGTCAGTCTTTCTCATTGCTTTGCGTGTACTTGATGGGGAGTTTCTACCGGGGCGGCGACGAGACCCAGCGAACAGCAATCTGCAAAGCCCACTCCCACATGCTCGATGATGCTGAGATAAAGTCACCCGTCGTGGCGCCTACTGCGCATGACAGTGTGGCGCAGTTGAAGCGGCATATTCGAACGCTTGAAAGTGAGCTTGAGTCACGTAAGCAGCTTGAGGGTGCCTTACGCGATGCCTTGCGACATCGACGTGTCACCGAAGAAGCCCTCCGCCAAAGCAATCGAGATCTCGATCAATTCGCCTCGGTTGCATCACATGATCTCAAGGCTCCCTTAAGAGGCATAGCCAACTTAGCGCAGTGGATAGAAGACGATCTCGCAGGCAAAATGACCGTCGATTCGCGTGAGCAGATGGCGCTGTTGCGAGATCGCGTTCATAAGATGGAAGCGCTCATCGACGCGATTTTGAATTACTCCCGCGTTGGTCGCGAGACGCACGTCACAGAGCAGGTTGACGTCAACAAACTTGTCACTGAAGTTATTGAACTCCTCGGCCCGCCCAGTCATGTGCACATTTCACTGGAGCAATTGCCTGTTTTTGAAACCGAGCGTATCGGGTTGTACCAAGTCTTTCAAAACTTGCTCGGCAATGCCGTGAAGTACACAGACAGACCTGACCCCATCATTCAGGTGCGATCGATTGATGAGGGTGAGGGGTATCATTTTTCAGTTCAGGACAATGGCCGTGGTATCCCTGCTAAATTTCATGAACTCATTTGGCAGGTGTTCACCCGAGTTGAATCGAAAGACACAGTCGAAGGTGCAGGCATCGGTCTATCGGTTGTCCGCAAGCTCGTAGAAATGCACGGCGGTCGAGTCTGGGTAGAATCGACCGTCGGGCACGGTTCGACCTTTCATTTCCTGTGGCCCAAATTCAGTGCGAGAAGCCTTGAAAATAAGACTTAAGGTAAGGCGCTGCGCCCTTGAATGACGCGCACCAGAATGATGACGACCGCGGCCACCAGTAAGATGTGGACAAAGCCTCCCAGGGTGTACGAGCTGACCATACCCAACGCCCAAAGCACCAAGAGTACGATCGCAATTGTATAGAGCATGACAGTTTTCCTTTCGCTGAATGCGCGACGAAGTTAGGGCACTACGCTTGAACATTGGACGCCGCAGCTAAATGTCGCAGAGGCGCAAGCGCGGTCGTCAATGCATGCGCTGCAGGTATTCGCTGCGCGTTTGTAAGCGGAATCATCGCTCGAATGACTACGACAGCGCGACTCACAATCAGACACGTTGTAATTTGCGTCGTAACAGCTTTGATACCTCGAGCAGATCGCATGGCAGTCGATGGCCGAATCAACCGCTCCGCAGTTGGCCAGCGACAGCGCAAGTACACACAGTGACAATAGTTTTTTCATGGCTTCCCTAAAGAGGTTTGGGTTTTTGAGGCTAAAAATAGAGGGAAAAACGACCGTCGGAATCGACCGCCGGTCGTCTCTCACGTGCTTAAGGCACTGCGACGGCGCTTTAAGGCGACCGAACGGGTTACTTCCGGGGCTGCTCAGACGGCGGTGGGTTGATGGTATTGAGAAAGCCGTCGAACTCACGTTCAGCTTCGTCTTTAGCGAGGCCCGTGCGTTCCTGCAGTCTGCCCAAAAAAACGTCTTTCTTTCCCTCGAGCAAAAGCAAGTCGTCGTCTGTGAGCTTGGCCCACTTTTCTTTCACCTTGCCACCGACTTGTTTGGCCTGACCCTTCAGTTGTTCCCAGTTCATAGCGTTACCTTTCTTTCGTCTTTTAGTGGCGCTCCGACGATTCGGACCGCTTGTCAGGTAACGATTGCAAGCAGGCTGCCAATGCTTTCTGAAGTCTCGAATGGGCAAGTTACGATGAGAAAAGGACGATGAAGTGTAGCGAACTGTCTCAATGGGGCTGTGCGCGCACACTTTGCCCCGCTGATTCTTAATGAACACCGATGACTTCGCCGCTCTCTGTGAGATCGAGCTCGTAAGCGGCGGGAACCTTCGGCAAGCCTGGCATGGTGAGAATGTCTCCGGTGAGGGCCAAAAGAAACCCAGCGCCGGCGGAAACGCGCACGTTTCGCACGGTCACCGAGAAGTGGGCCGGCGCTCCAAGCTTGGAAGGGTCATCGGAAAGCGACAGATGGGTTTTGGCCATGCACACCGGAAGTTCGCCAAACCCCCAAGCCCGCAATCGCTCGATGTCTTTGTGTGCTTCGACGGAAATTTCAGCGCTCTTGGCTCCATAAATTTTCTTGGCGATGGCGCCCACTTTCTGCTCGAAGGTATCGCTCAGAGCATAGGTGTACTGAGGCGGTTTGAGGGGCACTCGCAACGCGTGTTCGACTGCCGCCGCAAGAGACTCGCTGCCCCTACCTCCCTCGAGGTAGCCATTGTTTCGAGCGATGGCGACGTCTTCATCGCGAGCCAATTTTTCCACCAATGCCAGTTCCTCTTCTGTGTCTTGGGCAAACACGTTGAGCGCGAGTACCGGTTCTAATGCAAAGCCGCGAATCGAATTGAGGTGGCGTTTGACGTTGGCAAAGCCACGCTCGATGGAATCGAGACCTGGTTCATCGCCGCCATGAGCGCGCAAGGCGCGTGCGGTCATGACCAACACCACCGCTGACGGCCACAGGCCCGCCATGCGGCACTTGAGATCGAGAAACTTTTCCCCCCCGAGATCAAAAGCGAAACCCGCTTCTGTGACAACCACGTCAGCCAGGCCCAACGCCGTACGGGTCGCCATCACCGAGTTGCAACCATGGGCAATGTTCGCAAAGGGGCCTCCGTGTACGAATGCGGGCACGCCTTCGGTAGTTTGAACCAAGTTTGGCAGCATCGCATCGCCGAGGAGCGCTGCCATCGCGCCCACCGCGTTCAAATCGCCTGCGGTGACGGGTTTGCCGCCTCGGTCAATTCCGACGATCAGTCTTCCCAATCGAGCCTTGAGGTCGCTCACCCCGTCGGCCAGACACAAAGTCGCCATCACCTCAGAGGCCGCGGTGATGTCAAAACCCTCTTCTCGCGGTACACCATTGGCTGAGCCTCCAAGGCCGATGACGGTGTTGCGTAAGAAGCGATCATTCATGTCGACGCAGCGTTTCCAGCTCACACTCTTGAAACGGCGTTGATCAAAGTTGATTGAATTGTCTACCAACGCGGCCAGCAGGTTGTTGGCTGCGGTGATGGCGTGCAGGTCGCCTGTGCAATGCAAATTGATGCGCGCCGAAGGCTCAAGAGCCGCCTTCCCGCCGCCGGTTCCGCCTCCTTTGGCGCCGAAAACAGGCCCCAACGACGGTTCTCGGAGCGCAGCCATCGCCCTGACGCCTCGGCGAACCAAACCCTGCACCAGGCCAATAGAAGTGGTGGTCTTCCCTTCGCCGTATTTGGTCGGCGTCATGGCACTTACCAACACCAATTTGCCGTTGTGGGTTTGAGTGCGCAGTCGATTGACAGTTGGCCACGACAGTTTGGCTAAAGCTCCATAGGGAATCAGGTCTTCCGCACTCAGGCCGATTTTTTTCGCCACATCGATGATGGGGGTCATGACCAGGCGCCATAGCCTTTGGTTCGCGGTTCGGTCTATGGCCACACATCAGTTTCGAGAAAAGCGCATTGTGGTTGTTTTTCAACTAGGCTGCAGGGCAATGACTTCGGGGGCCGAACGACGCGCGACGAAGCGCCACGCCGCACATTTCGACGTGCGCTTTGCGGAAGCTGCTGATGCAGTGAGAGCCTTCAATGCATTTTCGGTCAACTTCTCGTCGACGGGCTTGTGCATTCGCAGTCGAAAAATCCACGTGGTGGGTGACACGCTCTGGTTGTCTTTGAGCATCGAAGGCGAATCGTTCGAGCTCGAGGGCGAAGTGTCGTGGGTACGTGGCGAAGCCGTTGGGGTTCGCTTCGTCAACGTCACTGCACCTGTGCGCATGCAGCTCGAAGACGTCGCTCGAGATCTCTCTGAACGCGTCACGCCTACTATTTGAGCCGAAAGAGCCCCACTGCCGCTTGCTCAAAGCCGCACGCCGCAAAAAAGGCAGTCACCTCGGTTGTGAGTGGACCGTAGGTTTGCGCCTCGAGTCGCTTCACTGAAAGAACCTTTGCTCGTTCGACCACCCGACGGAGCAGCTCGCGGCCAACTCCTTTTCGTCTCCAACTCAGCGCCACGTTGAGCTCGTCGATGGTGGCGGCGCGCCCACCTGTTTTCAAAACGGGTCGATGTGAAAGGGTGATGAACCCTACGACCTTGTCGAGCGGGTCTGCTGCGACCAACAGTTCCATCTCTGGGTGGCTGATGATCCACGTGACGGTGTTGGGGTCGGCGCTGACGCCGATTTCCGAGAGGAGCGTCACCAGGGGGCCTGCGTCGCCACGCCTCCCAGGGCGAATCCTAAAGCCCGGAGAGGGCGGTTGATTCGAAGCGACGGTCACGAAGGGAGCTTATGCGCTAGGGCGTGGCCGTCCAGTAACAGGGTTGGCGTTTTAGACGTACGTCAGCCAGTGCTCGTAACGAGGCTCGTGGCCACGCACGACGCGGAAGTAAAGCTCTTGAATGGAAGTGGTGATTTCACCAGGTCGGCCCGAGCCCACTTGCCGGTTGTCGACCTCTCGCACCGGCGTGACTTCGGCCGCGGTGCCGGTAAAGAAGACTTCGCCTGCGATGTAGAGCGCATCACGGGTAAAAGACACTTCTTCCACAGGCCGGCCGGCATCGCGCAACAACTCGATGACCGTGTCTCGAGTAATACCTCGCAGAATGGGTGAACTCAGAGAAGGCGTGCGCACCACCCCATGGCGCCCGACGCAAAAAATATTCTCACCGGACGCCTCAGCGACAAAGCCTGAGATGTCGAGAAGAATGGCTTCGTCGTAGCCCCCCATAACCGCCTCGCGCTTTGCGAGTATTGAATTGACGTATTGGCCCGAGATTTTCCCCCGCACCATGTTCACGTTGACGTGCATGCGCGTGAAGCTCGACACCTTGGCTCGAATGCCGTCTTTGATGCCTTGCTCGCCCAGGTAGCTACCCCATTCCCACGCGGTGATGGCCACCCGGGTATTGTTTTGCGCCCCCAAGCCCATGGCCCCGTCGCCCATGAAGGCAATCGGCCTCAAATACGCACCGTTCGGAAACTTCGCATCTTGCAC
>JAYUVR010000038.1:0-25049 GCA_043753955.1 Archangium sp.
CGATGCCAATCCAACATGAGCTCACTGTCTTTGAAGCACATCCCAGAGTTGCCGTTCATGGGATCTTCGCCAGGCAGGAGCCATGATCCGACTTTGGAACTGGTTCGGAGCGGGACCTCAACAGCAAACCGATGTTCGAGTGATGCGTTCTCTTCTTGGAGTCGCCTTGCTGTACCGGGTGGCAACAGAATTTCGGTTGGCACCACTATTGTGGGGACCGACTGGGTGGGCGTTGGATCGGTCGGCGACCAATTCATCGACTGAGTCCTAGCCGCGCTCTTCTCGAGCCCGTTAAGGCTCAACTTCGCATTGTTCGCCATCGTAGTGGGCGCGTTCATGTTGATCGCGCAATTCAAGCCACGCGCTGGAGCGATCGTCGCGCTGATACCTTACTGGCTGCTTTACAACCGATTCCCGCTATTCGGCGATTCGGGCGACAACGTTATTCGATTGATTCTTTTGTACTCACTCCTGCTCACGAGCGATGAACGCCTCAATGGAGCAGCATGCATCTGGCTGCACAACATTGGCTTGCTTCTGGCTACAGGGCAGACGTGCATCATCTATTTCACAAGCGGTCTCTTAAAAGCCGGCGGTTCAGCCTGGATCGATGGCACTGCTGTGTATTTGGCGTCTCAAAATGAATTGCTCTTCGGTGATAATGCACGCTCGTTCTTCGCCCTGCCTGCCATTTCTGCAATGGCAACCTACAGTACGCTCATTTTTGAGTTAGCATACCCGATGGCATTGATGTCTCGCTTTCGGAAAACATGGATATCGATCGCAATTACGTTTCACGTGTTTACCATTTTGGGGATGGGATTGGTTTCGTTCGGATTGGCGATGATCGCCCTCAACTCATTGTTCATTTCGAACCGAGAGTACGAGTTCATCTTCGCCTCGAAGTCTCGACTTACACAGTTTCGATTGAAGTTCGCGGCTCGTGCCCGTGCGGCTGGGCAAGAGTAGTTCATGGATGCTTCAGATGATATCGCCCCGCGCAGGGGAAGCTCACCTGGCCCATGCAGCGGTGACGAGAAGGCATCAGTGTGGCTCGGTGCCCTGTCGAGCATTTGATGCGGGCAGGGCTCGCAGTGCGAAGTGCGCGGTGGTGCCTTCACAGTCACAACCCACGCCGACGAAGCTGCCGTACGCCGAGACCTGGTCGAGCGCGACTTCTCGGCAACGCGGCCTGTCACCGCCGAAGTGTAGTTGACCAAAACCACCGACGTACCCCCGAGCTAGAGGACCACCGGGCTGGCGATGGGTGGTTCTTCGCCTAACCGTCGGCACCAACGACGGTGAGCTTCCGGTGAGCGTGCGTGAAAACAATTCGGGTATGCGTGTAGGCAGGTTTCTCCTCGCAGGTGGAGAAAGACACGATGGCAGAGAAAGAAATGAGCGCCGCTGGACGGCTTGAAGCGGTGCAAAAAGAAATTGAAAGTTGGCGGAGGAATCTATGGTGAAGCAACTCCTCGGTGACTGCCTTTCTTCGCGAAAACCCACGATGCCTTGCCGTTACGAGGCAGCGCGCTGTGAGTTATTGGAACTGCTACTATCGCCACCGCTTTCCAAGGAAGGAAAGCTACCCGGCGCTGAAGCTTCTCGATTCCGTTTGCCTGTGACACTCGCCTAATGAGGAACGTCTCAAGGCATTCAGAAGTTCGTCCGTTCCAGCTCGCTTAGCTGCAATTTTCGACTGAATTCCTTCTCGTGGGAAGTCCCGGCGCCACTTGTGTTACTGCGCGCCCGTGCTTCCCATCGTCGCTTTGACCGCGTGGACTTTGCTGGCCAGTCCTCAGCTCACGAAGACCATGCCTGCCGTGACCGAGTACCGGCTCGAGAATGGGCTCAAACTCTTGGTCGTACCAGACCTCAGCCGCGGCACATTCACACTGGTAAGTGCCTTTCGTTCTGGATGGGTTGACGACCCCATCGGCGCGAAGGGGGCAGGACACATGCTTGAGCATGTCTCCGCGATGCGCACGCTCCATCACCCACAGCTTCCACAAGATACCGCCGAGCACGGTGACCTCTGCTCAGATACGGCAATCCAATTAGAGCATGTCACTTTTTGTGAAGTGTTGCCGTATTCGAAGGCGACCCTGCGGTGGGCGCTCGAGGTGCAAGCCGATCGCGTCATGCACCCCCTCTATACACGGGAGGGGATAGAGCTTGAACTTGCGGCAATGCGGCAGGAAGAACAACTCGTCCGAAATGATTCTCTGGAATACCTCACCCGGCTCGCTTTCGGCGCAGCGTTCAGCTCACATATTTATGGTCAGAATGCCGTACTCGAAGAGTTGCAAAATATTACTCCTGAGGTCTTGCTGCGCTACCACGAGCAGGTCTATCGACCAGACAACGCGCTGTTAGTTCTCGCAGGACCTATCGAACCCGAAGATGCCAAGCGGTTTGTAGAGGACGCATATCGTGAAGTAAGAAACCCGGCTGCTCCGAAGTATCAGCGTTCGACGCGGCCGCAGCCTCCGCAAGAAGGTGAGAGGCGTATCGAGGTTCAGCAACCTGGCAACGTCAATGGAACGTTGCTCGCGTTTCGCGCGCCCGGAGCAGTGTCGCCGGATCACGCGACGCTGACGGTGCTCGCTCAACTTCTCGACGGTGAGCTCATGCACCCGCTCAAGCACAGCAAAGCGCTCAAGGGGTTGAACGCAACTGTGAGTATCTATGTGTCTACCCTCAGCCAAGAAACCCTATTCGGCATCTACGGTCAGGTCCCTTCGCGAGTGCCACTTGAACGAATTGAAAAGGGTCTGAGCACAGCGGTGGAGCAGTTGAAAACCCTTGTGACCGAACGGGCCGTCGACGTTGCCAAAGATGAACTTCAGAGGGCGCAGGCTCGAGAGTTCAACGACTCACGCCGCCTCGCTTTTAGCCTTGCGCAATGGGAAGGCAATGGAGGCTGGCGGGGTCGCTTTCAGGAAGAAGAAAAAATTCGTGCAGTAACTGTGACCGACGTGCGGCGCGTAGTGGAACGATACTTTAAGCGGAGCAATCGCACGGCTGTGGTTCTTGCTGCTGTGGCCAACCCTACGACGGTGCGGGTAGACCCTGTAACGAGTGTTGAACCCACCACGAGCGTTCCGCATTTTGAACCAGGTGTGCCCTTCGATTGGAGTGTGGATTCGCTACAACAACGCACTCAGCGGGGCGCACTGGCAGGGGGACTGAAATACGCGCTGGTGCCCGTTCGAGAACGCGCGGGCCATGCGCTCGTTTCACTGAACATCCATACCTCAACACTCGGGAAATTGAATCCTACCGAGCTCGCACTCGCTGCGCAGTGGTTGGCTCGTGGACCGCGCGGTTGGACTCCTTCTGAACTGAAGACACGGCTGAACGCGCTGGGGGCGTCGCTAGAAGTGGAGGCCACGGCAGACGGATTTCGGATCGTGGCTGAGGTCGATGGCGATCGCGTAGGTCAGCTGCTCGAGCTTATTGCCCGCATGCTGAGGGAGCCCGCACTTGTTCCTGAGGCCTTTGCGGAGGTTCGTAGCGCGTTGCTCGACCGATTGACGGTTTCTTCCGAAAGCATTCGCGAACGTGTAGCCAATGCGTGCATGGCCCGGGTCTTTCCCCGCACGTTTGACGGCCGCGCTTGGGTTCAATCCTTCGCAGAGCAAGAAGCGAGCGCCAAACGCGCCACCTCTGTGAGCACCCGGGCCGCGCTCAACCATTTGATGCAAACCGCTTCTGCAGAGCTTGTCGTCATCGGCACGCAAGACCCCGCTCAAACTCAGCAGCAGCTCGATACGCTGCTCAGTGAAGTAAAGTTCCGCCCTGCTGACGCACCCGCATTGACCGACTCTGTGGGGCGAGGAGTCGAAAAATTGAAAGTGTTGGGAGCAACGGTTTCGGCTCTGTGTGGTGCGATACGATTGGATACTCCCGAAACAGCAACGAGGCTGCCCGCATTGCAACTTGGCGCGCTTTTGCTTGCAACGGCAGAATCAGCGGTTTCAAGCCTGGGTCTTCGACTACGCTTCAAGGAACAGCTCAGTTACATCGCGCTGGGGTGGTGGAATGACTTCCCAGTTTTTCCAGCATCCACTTTCCATTTCATTGCGACCTACGATCCCTCAAAGCGAGAAGAAGTAACGAAAGCAGTGTCAGAGGAATTTGCCCGAGCTGGTGCGGGTGCCTTTACCCAAGAGCAGATACGTGTCGGGAAGGCGCTCTGGCAAAGTCGTCGCCTTACACACCTGGCGACACCCACTCGACTTGCTCGAATTCTCGTATCTCAAATTATCCGCGGCACCGACTTCAATGAGGAAGCCGAGCTCGCGGAGCGAGTTGCGAAACTGACCCCAGCCGAACTCTCGCAAGGAATGAAGGCCGCTCTGGGTATCGATTCATTTGAGGTAGTCACCGCAGGTCCGTGATTCTGTTTACTCACTCACAAGGAGCAACATATGCGTCTAGAAAAGTGGTCTATCCATCGACGCGTTTGATGTCGTCACCGCGGGCCAGTAGTTTTTCTCTCCGTAAGCAACTCACTCCTAATTGACACTCACTGAGGCGACATGCGAAAGATTATCGATGTGCCTTCGCGGAATTGCTCTTGTGCTCGTTTTGTTTGTGATTGGTTGCGCGGCCAATAAATCGAATCTGGTTACGCGCTCGTCGTATGATCTGAACTGCCCGGTTGAACAACTCAAAGTAACCGTGCTCGAGGGTTCTGATACCTGCCTTGGCGGCATCGACACGTGCGGCAAAGTCGCAGGTGTTCAAGGCTGTGAACGTAAGGCGACCTACGTGAACGCAAGGGGAACATGGGTACAGAACACAGACTCGCAACCTGCAAAGTAAAGCCTTGTTCCTGTTGTTGTTCGAAAAGTTTCTTATGAGCAGCGGTACCCATGGCCCCACTATGTTGGTGTCTTGCCTTCAGTTGAAGAATCAGCATTGTTCAAACACACCTCCTTTGAAGACGATGCCGCGCACCCATTTCGCAGTGGCGAATTCGGCCGAAACATCATTCTGGATATTCCAATTGCAATGCTCGAAATCGGCTCTGTTGTCGCCGAAATCTGCTCGTACAATGGCGTCGAACCACGTTCATCGTCGAGCGAAGTTCTCTCCGAGTTACTCGAACAAGAATCATTTGTCGTAGGTGGAGGACTGCTGCTCCGGATGGGAAATCAAACCTTCATCGAGCCACGTTGTTGTTGTGGCCTTGAGGAATGGACGCAATGGAAAGCCTTTGCGCAAGGAGGCTCGCGTCCCTGGTGCGGTCACGATGAACCGTTCATCGAACGTCAACCCAGCGGTGAGTTGCTGTTTGCGGCAGATGCCGCCGACGTATCGAGCGGAAGCAGCCTGAACGTTGAGCCGAGTGAATTGATGGCGCTTCTCGATAGGGTCGAAAATATGCTCGTGGCTTTTTCGAACGAACTCTTGGCGTGGTGTCGAGAGGTTTCTCCGGCCCACGCACAGGGGCTGCACGATCCGTTCGTTGCGCAGTTCGTCAGCAAGAGTAGGTAACACTGGTCGTGCATTGCTCTTCAAATGAGCGTGCTCGCAGATAAAAAAAGGCCCTCCTGAGGGTTTCAAGAGGGCCAGCGCTTCTCTAATTCTTTTTACCTATTCTTGTTCGTGCGCGGGCTCAGCCTCAGCACCGTGCGGGTTGGCCGGGTGAGCAGGGGGCGCTGCAGCAGCAGGGTCCTTAATCCCGAGCAATTCCACTTCGAAGACCAGCGTCGAGCCACCGGGAATGTTGCCACCTTGGCCACGATCTCCGTACGCAATCTCAGACGGGCAAATCAACTTCGCCTTGCCGCCGACTTTCATCTTCGCCACACCCTCGGTCCAGCACTTGATAACGCCATTGAGTGGGAACTCGGCAGGCTGACCTCGCTTGATGCTCGAGTCGAACTCGGTACCATCGATGAGCGTACCCTTGTAGTGAACGCTGACAGTATCAGTAGCGGCCGGGTTCTTCCCCTTGCCAGCTTGCGTCTCGATGTAAACCAAACCAGAAGGCAGCTTGGTCGCACCTTTTTCTTTGGCTGCTTTAGCTGCGAACTCAGTTCCCTTCTTCTTCTCTTCAAGGGACTTTGCGGCCTGTCTCTCATTGAGCAACTGCTCAACTTTGGGGCCGTAGTCTTCCAGCTTGACCGCCAATTCTTTACCAGCAACGGCGTCTTTCATGCCCTGAGTGACTTCATTCAAATCGGCTTCACTCAGCCCCGCCGTCTTCACCGGAGTTCGCTCAGCAATGAGCGCTCCGAATGCATACAGTGCCTTCTGCTTTTCTTCCGCAGTCAGCGGAGCAGGAGGAGGCAGCGCCGCCGGAGTTGGCGTGACCGCAACAGGCGCCACTGCAGCGTCAGGTTTCGATTGAGAAGGGCAGGCGGTGAGCGCAAGTGCCGAACCCAGCATCAACATGCGAAAGGTGGTCTTCACTTGGTCGCCTCCTTGTTGGCGATGCTGATGAGCTCAACCTCGAAGTTGAGAACTGAGTTGGGCGGAATGCCGGCACCCGCTCCGCGCTCGCCGTAGGCAATTTCAGACGGGCAGACCAACTTGGCTTTGCCGCCCACCTTCATCTTGGCGACGCCTTCAGTCCAACACTTGATCACCCCTGAGAGCGGAAACTCAGCCGGAGTCCCTCGCTTGTAGCTCGAGTCAAACTCGGTACCGTTCACCAGCGTGCCCTTATAGTGCACCTTCACCGTATCAGTCGGTGCCGGCTGTTCCCCTTTGCCTGCAAGCGTCTCAAAATAAATCAGACCGCTGGCCTGCTTCTGCGCGCCCGGCAATGCGGCTTGTTCTTCTAAGTACTTCTTCCCTTTGCCGGACTCTTGCTCAGCGCGCACCTTCTGGCGCTCTTTGAGAAATTGATCGACCTTAGGCATCGCTTCAGCCGTCGGCACTTTGAGCGTCTTCCCCATGGTGGCATCAACAAAACCTGCCATCACTTCAGTCATCTCAGCCTCATCGAGGCCGGCCTGCGCAAGCGGAGTACGCTGTGCAACCAGGGCACCCAACGCATAGAGCACTTTTTTGCGCTCTTCCGGGGTGAGTGGAGCGGCAGGCGCAGCAGCGACCGGCGCATCAGTTGGGGGAGCTTTCTTCTTCGGAGCTGGCGCGGCAAAAGCCACCGAGCCAACGAGGCAGAGTACTGCGATGAGCTTCTTCACGTGATTGTCTCTCTTGTTCTTCGGTTACGGGTGAACTTCAGCTCTTAAAGACATTCATCACGTCTCTGAGCAACTGAATCGACTCGGCGCGAGGCCGCTGGAAGGCATTTCGTCCCATGATGGAACCGAAGCCGCCTCCTTCTTTGATGCCTTTGACTTCTTCCAAAAGTGCTGCGGTGTCTTTGGCTTCGCCTCCAGAGAAAATGACGATGCGCTTGCCGTTAAATGCGCTCTGCACCACATGTCGCACGCGATCAGCCATGGTCTTGGTGGCGATGGAATATTTCTCGAACACCTTTTTAGTCTCAGGTTGCTCGATGAAATCTTTAGGCGGTTTGACTTTGATGATGTGCGCCCCCATCTGGGCTGAAATCTGTGCCGCATAGGCCACCACGTCGGCAGCCGTCTCTCCGTCTTTCGACATGTTGCCGCGCGGGTACGCCCAGAGCACCGTGGGGAGCCCTACAGACTTCGCTTCAGCGATCAAATCGCGCAGATCTTGATACTGCCTGTTGCGCGCATTCGAGCCTGGGTAAATGGTGTAGCCGATGGCGCTGCACCCCAGCCTCAAGGCGTCTTTCACATTCCCCGTGAGGGCAGACTCGGGTTCCACTTTAGCCAGCGAATCTGAATTGTTCAGTTTGAGAATGAGTGGAATCTCACCGGCCAGTTTACCGGCCACGGCCTCGAGAAAACCGAGCGGCGCTGCGTAGGCATTGCAGCCGGCGTCGATGGCCAACTGGGCGTGATAGTCGGGGTCGTAGCCTGCGGGGTTCGGCTGAAAACTTCGCGCGGGCCCGTGTTCGAAACCTTGATCCACCGGGAGAATGACCATCTTTCCCGTACCGGCCAAGGTGCCGTGATTGAGCATGCGCGCCAGGTTCGTCAAAATGGCAGGCGAGTCAGACGGGTACCAGCTGAGGATCTGCTTGACGCGATCGGTGTAGGACATATTGACCGAGATACCGCAATTCTAAAATCGTCAATACTCAATTCGGGGGTCGAACAAATTCGAGGGGGAAGCTCCCTACCGGGTTACCCCCAATGCGAACCAGCACTTGGAACGTTCCGGGGTTTCGTACCGACGTAGATTCCCAATCAACCTGCCACTCGGCTTCATCATTTTTTTTGCCGAAGATGAGGTCACCAGAGGCTTCCATAAGGGTTTCGTTTCGTGGCCCCACGATACTCACATCGATGCGACTGTTGCGCTTGGCGGTACATTTGGCGCGAACGACGGTGGCAAAGCGCTCGGTGACCAAAGGGGTACCCGAGACCGTAATCTGCGACAGTGGAAAGGCAGGTTTTGCGCCGTCTGGGCCCCGAAGAAAACCCTTGCTGTGCACGACGCGAACGACTGAATAGGTGAGGTCAGTCGGTGTACTGGGCATGAGTTGCGGTTCATTTTTGACCGCCGGCCCTTCGAGTTTTTGATCTTTTGGAATGCTTTTGAATTCGGGCACGCCGAGATCGAGTTTTGGCGCAGAGCCTTTGGGTGGTTTTTCAGCTTGGGCCATCAACGAAAGAGACACAGCAATCAGCAGAAAGGTGCGAATGAGGCGCATGGTGGCAGAGCATACGCTGACCTTGGTGTATTGCAGGGCCCTCAGACGTAAATCCTTCAATTCAATCGCGCAGTGCGGCAGAGTGCGCCCGTCTTGCGACTGAGTTCCCTCATCATCATGCTCGTCGCTGTCGGTTCCGAAGCGGCTCCGCTGTCGCTTCGAGAGCTCATCGACAGAGCTCGTGTGAACGATCATCGGGTCAAGGAAGCCCAAGCGCAGCTGCGCTACTACCGCTCGAGATACGATGAAGCGCGGTGGGCCTGGTTCCCCCGAATGGACTCGTACTTGATGTTGGCGGGCCCGACGCCTGAGGCTCGGAACGATGGGCTCGGCGGGCCTCCGTTGACCCAATCGACCTTGATGTACGACGCCAATTTTGGCCAGCCCGGAGTGATGATGCGGGCGGGCGCTGAAGCGGTGCTCCCGATTTACACCTTCGGCAAACTCGATGCCCTCGAGGAAGCCGGTCGACAGGGTGTCGAAGCAGGCGAGGCCCTCGCGGTGCGCGCTCGCGATGAGGCTGAGTTTCAAGTCTCGCAAGCGTTCTACGGGTATTGCCTGGCAAAATCAGCACTCTCGGTGGTCGACGACACCATGAAACGGCTCGAAGACGCCCAGAAGATTCTTGAGCGATTGCAGAGCGAGGGCAGCGCGCAAGTCACCCAGATGGACCTCTACAAGTTGGCCTTCTATCGTCAGCAGGGTGAAGTGCAGCGAATTCAAGCTGAGAATGGCGCTCAATTTGCTCTCTCTGCGATTCGACTGCTCATTGCGGCTGAGCCCAATGAGCTCGTTGAGGTCCAGGCGATTGCATTGGCTGCACCTGAAGGAACGCTGCCTTCAATTGAGACCTTTTTGGTTCAGGCCGCTCAGCACCGACCTGAACTCCGAGCGATTGCGGCGGGTCTTCAAGCGCGAGAGCAAGAAGTCAAAATTCGCGAGGCCATGTATTACCCAGACTTTGGCATCGCCGGCTTTGCCCGCTGGGCGTGGACCACGAATGCCACCAGACAGATCTCCCCGTTTGCTTACGATCCCTACAACGATCTCTCGGCAGGCATTGGCCTGGTAATGCGCTACCAGTGGGACTTTCCTCAAAAGAGCATTCAGCTCGAACAAGCCCGGGCTGAGTACGAAAAGATGGAACACCAGCGAAACTTGCTCGCCGCCGCGGTCAAACTGGAAATTGAAAAAAACTGGGGTGAGACTCAGGCCGCGCTCAAGAAAAGTGAACGGCAAGCCGAAGCTGAAAAGAACGCGCGTCGCTGGGCCAATTCGGCTTACACGGCATTTGATTTGGGCACCGGCGACACTCGAGAATTGGTCGATTCATTCAGTGCCTATGCGTCGGCCAGCGTGTCTAAGATACAGGCGTATCACGATGTGAAGGTGGGCCTGAGCGCGCTCACGCGGGCTGTAGGACAACCGGCGCAATTGAAGGCCCCCGAGACTTCTGCTCCTCCTCCGAGCATTCGACCGGACTGATTCGTGGGCGTTTGTCTTGGTTCGACTACGCTGCGAAGCTGTGATCGGCCACAAGTTCGGAGGCAGCAGCGTCGCCAACGCAGAGCGAATCTCTCGCGTCGTCGACATTCTTCTTGGGCGAGCAGAACAACAAGTCGTAGTCATTTCTGCAATGCAGGGTGTCACTGACGCGCTCATCAACGTGATGAAGCAAGCCGCCACTCGAGACGAAGCGTGGACCGACGGGTTGCTCGCTTTGGAAAAGCGTCACATCGACACGGCCAAGACGCTGCTTGCCGACAAGGCACAACCTGTACTCGAAAAGTTCAAAACCGAATTCGCTTCGTTGCGTGAGCTGTTGAACGCGCAATCGTTGGTGGGCGCAGTGTCGAATGACTTGATGGACCTGGTGTCGGGCTTGGGTGAAGTGTGGTCGTCTACGTTGGTCGACGCTGCACTTCGGGCCCGGAGCGCTCAGAGTCGATGGCTCGACGCGCGCGAAGTGTTGATCGTCGAAAAAAGCGATTTAGGAGCGATGGTTCAATGGGAAAGATGTGCCGCAAATCTGAAGAAATATATTTCAGAGCCCAGCGAGCGCACCATCGTCACCGGGTTTGTCGCACGTACTTCTGAAGGTCGCATCACCACGCTGGGGCGCAACGGCAGCGACTATTCGGGCGCAATTTTCGCGGCTCTCTTTGGAGCCAAAGAGCTCCACATCTGGAGCGATGTCGAAGGCGTATTGTCTGCCGACCCTCGCCTGGTACCTGAGGCCGTGTTGATAGAACGGCTTTCGTACAATGAAGCCTGCGAGTTGGCCTATTTCGGCGCCAAGGTGATTCACCCCCAAACCATGGCGCCGGCATTCGAGCGCAACATTCCCATCATTGCTCGGAGCACTTTTAACCCTACGCATCAAGGTACGCGCATTGGTGCGGAGCAAGACTTGTCTGTACCAGTAAAGGGCGTCACCACTTTTACGGGCCTGGCCATTCTCAACATTGAAGGCGCCGGAATGATCGGCGTGCCGGGCACCGCAGAGCGGGCTTTTGCCGCGTTGAAACAGTCTGGCGTTTCAGTGGTGATGATTTCTCAAGGTTCGTCTGAGCATTCCATCTGTTGTGTCATTCGCGACGCTGACAGCGCAGCAGCGCGCAAGGCTGTGCTTGAAGCCTTCACCCGAGAATTGGGCAGTAAACAATTGACCGATGTCACCGTGACTCCAGGCATCGCTGCACTGGCCGTGGTGGGTGATGGCATGGCGGGCACTCCAGGTGTCGCAGCACGACTGTTTGCATCGCTGGGTCGCGCGCGAGTGAACGTGAGGATGATTGCTCAAGGTGCCTCAGAGCGGAACATTTCCGTCGCTCTTGATGCGGCCGATGCCACTCGAGCGCTTCGGGCAGTGCACGCTGGGTTTTATCTCTCTGCTCAAACCATCTCAGTCGGAGTCATCGGCACTGGCAATGTCGGTCAGGCCTTCTTGCGACAGCTCGCGCAAGGTCGAGAGCGATTGCTCAAGACTTCGAACATTGATCTTCGAGTGCGTGCCGTGGCGAGCAGTAAACAGATGGTGCTCGCCGACCCGATGGTGTCACTGCTCGAAGTTCAATCGCAGTTCAATGCACCAACTGATCTCGACGCGTTGGCCGCCCACGTTCATGCAGACCATCTTCCCCACGCGGTGCTGGTCGATTGCAGTGCGAGCAATGCGGTCGCTGAACGCTACGCGGAGTGGTTGGAGCGCGGCATTCATGTGATTACCCCAAATAAGAATGCCGGTTCGGGCCCGTGGTCGCGCTACGCAGCCATCAAAAGCAAAGGCGCTCACTTTCGTTACGAATCAACAGTGGGTGCGGGTTTGCCCATCATCACTACCTTGCGAGATCTCATCGATACGGGTGATGAAGTGATTGCAGTGGAAGGCATCTTTTCTGGAACGTTGGCCTATTTATTCAATCTCTTCGACGCCACCACGCCCTTTAGTGTCTTGGTTCGTCAGGCCAAAGATTTGGGTTACACCGAGCCTGACCCTCGAGACGACCTCTCGGGTCTCGATGTCGCTCGGAAGCTGGTGATTCTCGCCCGAGAAAACGGCTGGACCACGGGGTTAGAACAAATCGCACTTGAATCGCTGGTCCCTGCTGCACTTCGTTCGGTGTCGAAGGCTGAGTTCCTCGAGCGCCTCGGCGAACTCGATGCTCCGATAGCGGCGAAATTCGAAGCAGCAAAAAGAGAACGCAAAGTGCTGCGCTACGTGGCCAAGTTGGAAGAAGGAGGAAAAGCCAGTGTTGGGCTCCTTGCGCTTCCAGCAGATCATTCATTCGCGCACATCAAACTGACAGACAACGTGGTGCAGTTTACGACCAAGAGGTATCGCCAGAACCCGCTGGTCGTTCAAGGCCCGGGGGCAGGTCCTGAAGTGACTGCTGCGGGTGTGTTTGCAGATCTCCTTCGCGTCGCAGCCTCTTTGGGAGCGAAACTGTGAGCGACCGTCGCGTCATGGCATTTGCGCCTGCTTCCATCGGCAACGTCGCGGTTGGTTTCGACATCTTAGGCCATTCGTTCGCAGGCCCTGGTGACCGAGCGACTGTGACCCGCACTGATTCTGGCACCGTGCGCATCACTGCAATTCGCGGCGCTGAGCTGCCCATGTCTGCACCTGAAAACACAGCCGGGCGCGCACTACTCACGTTGCTCAAGTCTGTGCCACCAGGCATTGGGTTTGACGTTGAGTTAGACAAGGGCATCGCCCTGGGTTCGGGCATGGGTGGGTCAGCCGCATCGGCAGTGGCCGCAGTCGTTGCCGCCAATGCGTTGCTCGATGAGCCTGTGTCTGATCAAGTGCTCTATCAATGCGCGATGTCCGGTGAAGCCGCCGCTACGGGTACTGCGCATGGCGACAACGTGGGACCGATGTTGTTGGGCGGTTTGGTGATCGCTCCTGCTCAAGGGGCACCCGTCAAGGTGCCTACCCCTGACTGGCTTCATGTGGCCCTGGTGCACCCTCACTTTGTGTTGGAAACAAGAAAGGCACGAGCAGCGCTCGAAGGCACATATGCACTTCATGATTTTGTGATGCAGAGCGAAGGCCTGGCTTTGGTATTAGCGGGTTGTTTTACGAATGACATTTCATTGCTGCGCCGAGGCCTGCGAGATGTCTTGGTTGAACCTCGCAGAGCTTCCCTCATTCCCGGTTTTGCAACAGTGAAGCAGGCTGCCATTCACGCCGGCGCTTTAGGGGCAAGCATTTCAGGAGCAGGCCCGAGCGTGTTTGGATGGTTCGATTCAAAAGCCGCTGCTGAAGGTGCGGCATTGGCAATGAGTACTGCCTTTGAAGAAGTAGGTTTGAAGAGCGATCGATTCGTCAGCGGTGTGAATGGACCTCGAGCAGAGGTACTCCCGTGAGAGTGGTGAGTACCCGAGGGGGAAGTGAAGTCTCGTTGTCAGAGGCTATCTCCGTGGGCTTGGCTCCAGACGGAGGTCTCTATATGCCTCCACTTCCATCGGCACACACGGGGCCTTGGGGCGAAGATTTTCAGACTCGGGCGTTGACCGTATTGCGACCTTTTTTTGCTGATGAAATTCTTGAACGTTCGCTTGAAGACATCGTGCGTGAAGCATTTACCTTCGATGCGCCTACCAAGTGGCTCTCTGAAGACACGGGGCTTCTCGAGCTCTTCCACGGCCCCACCGCGGCCTTCAAAGACTTCGGAGCACGGTTTCTTGCAGCCTGTCTTGCTCGTCTCTCAAGTGTTGACCGCACCGTCTTGGTAGCGACCTCAGGTGATACCGGGGCCGCGGTAGCGTCTGCCTTTCATGGGCGCCCCGGGTTTCGCGTGGTCATTCTGTATCCCGATGGTCGAGTGTCTCCTCGTCAAGCGCATCAATTGGGCGCCTTCGGAGGAAATGTGTCTGCCTTTCGAGTGGCGGGTACCTTCGACGACTGCCAACGCCTGGTGAAAGCTGCGTTTGGTGATCAACAGGTGTCGTCGAGGCACGCCCTCGTATCGGCGAACAGCATCAGCTTAGGTCGATTGCTCCCTCAGATGGTCTATTACGCCCATGCCTCCTTGAATGCATTTGAAGCAGGGAAGGGCGCAGTCTCTTTTGTGGTACCGACAGGAAACTTAGGAAACGCGTTTGCTTGTTTGATGGCAAAAGAATGCGGCTTGCCCATCGACCAAGTGGTGCTGGCCACCAATGCAAATCGAGTGCTGGCAGATTTCGTCGCCACCGGTCGCTACGAGGCAAAATCGAGCGTCGCGACCTTGGCCAACGCCATGGATGTCGGCTCGCCCAGCAATGTCGAGAGACTTCGCCATCGGTTCCCCCAAGTGAACAAAGCCGTTCGCGCTGATTGGGTCGACGACGAAACCATTCGCAACACCATCAAACGCGTCTCACACGAGTGGGGTGAAATCATCTGTCCTCACACTGCGTGTGGAATGGAAGTGCTGCGTCGTCTTCGCTCGCAAGGTGCTGAGGGCACGTGGTTGGTTGCCGCCACTGCGCACCCCGCTAAATTCGAATCAATTGTTGAACCGCTTCTGCAGCGTCAGGTCCCAGTTCCATCTGCGCTTCGCGATTTGTTGTCTCGATCAGCACACGCTGAAAGGTTGAAGCCAGCACTGGCCGATCTCTCTATTGCGCTCGAGAGTTGTCGCGCTGCGTCTTGAGTAAAAAATAAATTTGCTCGGCTGTCTTATCGTGCGACCCCGGTCGCATCTGCTGATGACCAAGAGGTACGGTCTCTAAGCATCCCCAACAACCTGCTTAGGAGACCTAATGCATTCATGCAGATTTGTAGCGTTCGTTTCACAAGCGTTGTTCTCAAAACCCGCGGTGCAGCTTTTGATCTGCGCCGGAAGTCTAGCCTTCAGCGTCGCGTGCGGAGGTGCGCTGGAAGACGAGCTCAATTCGCAAACCGAAGGTCCTGAATCGACCGAGATGGCTCTTGGCACGGTGCGCGTTGAAGCCGAAAACATGACCCGAGTCGGCTACGAAGTCGCAAACGTTGGGGCCGCTTCAGCAGGCAAGCTCGCCCGGGTTATGGCATCGACAACCAATGGAACGCTGACCAATTCGTTTTCCGGCGACACCGCCGACTACGATGTGTATTTCGGTTACTTCGACGAGAGCGATGGCAAGTCTCAATACGCGCTCCGAGTGGCGGGTGTCCTCGTCGCGTCATGGACAGGCAATGAAAACAAGCCTGAGGCAAACTCCACTGCCTTTAGTCGAACAAGGCGTCTTGTCCTGTCAAAGAAGCGCATTTTCAAAGGGCAGGCGATCCAACTCACAGGAACGAAAAATGCCGGCGAGTCGGCTCCCGTCGACTACATCGAGTTCATTCCGGTATCGGCGGGCTCGGGCCTCGCGACTCGGCCGTCAAGCGGGAACTGCGTGGTGCCGGCTCGACCGTCCGCGGGTGATAACCCGCTCGAGTTTCGGGCCTTCGGTTCAAATCTCACCTTCAATTTTCCGATGAGACTTGATCAGCCTCAAAACGACCCCGCGGGAAATCGTCTCTATGTGGCAGAGCGTGATGGCGCGGTCGTTTCATTCCCCAAGAGTCCCACCGCAACGAATGCGCAAAAGAAACAAGAATTCTCACTGGCCTCTCTACCCAACGCACTGCCCGTGCAGGCGGAAGGAGAAGGTGGACTTCTCGGCATGGCCTTTCACCCTCAGTTTGGGACCAACGGTCATCTCTTCTTGTCGTACACCACCACGAACTCTGGAGTAGGTCCCAACATGCGCTCCGTCATTGCTCGGGTGACGAAAAATTTCGCCACCGGCAACTGGGGTGGCTACCAGATCATTCTTGGGCCCTTCGTACAGCCGGCCCAGAATCACAACGGAGGAGATCTCCACTTTGGCCCCAACGATGGGTTTCTCTACGCCAGCTTCGGTGATGGAGGAGGCGGCGGCGACACGTTTGATAACGGTCAAAGGCACGCCACTTTTTTCTCGAAGATTCTTCGCATTGACATCGATGGAACTTCCACCGGGAAGATGTATCGCATTCCTGCGAGTAACCCGTGGCCCAACGGAGAAGGAGGCTTTCAACCTGAGGCATATGCTTACGGCTTTCGAAACCCATTCCGCTTTGGAATCGATCGCCAAAATGGGCAAGTGTGGGTTGGCGATGTGGGTCAATCAGCATGGGAAGAAATTGATGTCGTCACCAAAGGTGGCAATTACGGTTGGAATTTTCGTGAAGGCAAACATTGCTTCGAACCGGCCACAGGTTGCCCGACGGCTGGGCTGATCGACCCCATTTTCGACTACCCCCGTTCCGGCGGTGCAACGGTCACGGGCACAACAGTGACCGGAGGGACAGTTATTCGCAACGATGCACTCGGGCCCGCTGCACAAGGGACGTACATCTTTGGCGATTACGGCTCGGCGAAGGTCTGGGCGCTGAAGCAAGGGCCAGTTCGGGTCACACCAGTGCCCGTGGTGGGTGGCGGGCAGAAGTGGGTTTCCTTCGACTTAGACAAAGAGGGAGACATGTACGGCGTTGCACTTGTTCCCGGCAAAATTTTCCGACTCCAGCAGAACACCTCGGCGAATGCCGGGCCCACCGATTATCCGGCCACTTTGACGGCGACGGGTTGCTTCAAAGCCAACCCCAATATCCCAGAGCCGAGCCTCATACCCTACGAGCTCAACAGCCCGTTGTGGAGCGACGGGGCAGACAAAGAACGATTTGTCTCTATTCCCAACGGCAAAAAAATCATGGTGGAAGTTGACGGCGACCTCGATCTCCCCACCGGCACCGTGGCGGTGAAAACATTTTTGCTCGGCGGAAAGCGTATCGAAACGCGGTTTCTCGTGCGTCACTCTGACGGAGGTTGGGAAGGGTTTACCTATGAATGGAATCCGGCTGGCACGCAGGCGAATTTGCTCAAGACGAGCAAGAGCAAAAATGTAGGCAATCAGACTTGGTATTTCCCAAGCCGTTCAGACTGCGCTGTTTGCCATACCGCGGCTGCGGGCGGCTCGTTGGGTCTCGAAATAAAACAGCTCAACAGAAATTTTCGGTATCCGTCATCGGGAATCAATGCCAACCAAATTGAAACGTGGAAGCACTTAGGTCTCTTCTCAAACCCACCTGGGGCTGCGTCGTCATTGGGCGCCTACCCAGACCCATTTGGTAATGCCCCGCTTGCCTCGCGAGCAAGGTCTTATCTCCATTCCAATTGTTCCAATTGTCATCGCCCCGGCGGCGGGGGAGCGACCTTCGATGCGCGCTTCTCAGTGCCCTTCGGAGCCGGGGCTGGCACTACAAACATGTGCAACGTGGTGCCTGCAGACACATTGGGCATTTTTAATGCGCGCATCGTGGCTCCAGACAGCCCGCTACGCTCAGTCATTTACCGACGCGCAAGTGTTCTCGGTGCTGATCGAATGCCTCCTCTCGCGAGCAACTTGGTGCATGTGGCCGGCACTGATTTACTCAGCGAGTGGATATCTTCATTCTCAACCTGTCCGTAACGAGAATGGGGGGATTGCGCTTCTGACAAGCGCACAGTAGCGGGGGGCGATGGTTTTAAGTCGCTCCCTGCTCCGAACCTGCATGGCGATGTTCGGGGTGTGGCTGTGTTTGGCGAGCCTCGCTCACGCTGAAACAATTCGCCTTGCGTTGGTGGTGGGGAATAACGCAGGCGGGGGTGACTTACCTCCGCTGCGTTACGCTGAAAGTGATGCCGCGAAGGTGGCCCGCGTGCTGGTTGAACTTGGGCAAGTGGCAGGGACTGATGTGGTGTTGTTGCAAGGTAGAACGGTGGCTGATCTCGAAGCTGGCATTTTTCGGCTGAGAACCAAAATCGCTGAAATCAACACCGTGCCTGAAAATCGCGCGCTGTTGCTCTTCTATTTCTCGGGGCACAGCGACGGCGAATCTATCGAGCTCGGTGTTGAGGCCCTCAACTACAGCCGGCTCAAGTCAATGCTCGCGGGCACCGGAGCCAGTGTTCGACTGGGCATCGTCGATGCCTGTCGTTCGGGAGCGGGTTTTAAAGAAAAAGGCGGCAAGGTGGTCGAGCCTTTTGCCATCAAGATGGCAGATCATCTCAATGCGACGGGTGAGGCTTTCATCACCTCGAGCGCTGAAGATGAATTTGCTCTCGAGTCTTCGGAGATGATGGGCAGCATTTTTACTCACAATCTTGTTTCAGGCTTACGGGGAGCAGCGGATCTCTCGGGCGACAAGTTGGTTACCCTTGCTGAGGCGTACCGGTATACCTACGAGCAAACCGTAACGCGCACGGCCTTTATGCCTGTCGGGGTACAGCACCCAAATTACGACTTTCGCATTTCGGGTCAGGGCGAGTTGGTGTTGACCTCGCTTCAACATTCTTCAGCCACACTGCTTATTCCGCCCGGAACTGAACGGGCGGTGATCATTGACTTGCTCCGAGATCAAATTGTGGCCGAACTCCCGGCGCATGGCCCTCGAGAAGTAGCGCTGATGTCTGGGCAATATGGTGTTCGGTTGTTCAGGGAAGGAAAGAGCTACGGAGGCCGAGTGACGCTGGCGGAAGGGCTTCGCAAAAGTTTGCGTTGGGAAGACTTGGCACCCATGACTGCGTCGACGCCCATCTTGCGCAAAGGCGCAGAAATCGCACGAGTGCAGACGGAGAAAGAGCGTGTCATCGAGTGGAACGAAAGAAAGATCATCTCACTTGGTTTTGGCATAGCGCCTTCGCTGTACGAATTGGGGCTCTTGCCCATGGCTCGAATTGCCTTTGAGCCTCGCGCAGCTTCAGGTCTGAGTTTTGCGGTGATGGCGCGGCTACTGCCGGTGCTCACCGTGGCTGAGGGTGCTGTCGAAGGCCGTGCTGGGTTGCGAGCAGTCTGGCATCGAAACTTCGTCACGCTGGCCGCCGGAGCGGAGCTGGGCTTGGGCACCGTGTGGACCTACGATTCAAAAGTGACTCACTTTTCCCCGCTGCTCAATCTAAGCCCTCGAGTTGTCGCGCGGCTTGAGCTCACCAGTGCTTTGGCGCTCGGCCTCGACCTTGATGGAGGGGTCAATTTTCTTATTCGAAATGACAAGTTTGAGCTGGCATGGGTACCGACCGCGATTCTCGGCTTCTCGCTGCAGTTTTGACTTCACCCCTTTTATTGAGTGTCGCCCCTCCTCTAAGGTGCGTCTCCTTATGCCTTTATCTCCTGTAAGTGCCCGCGCAGTCACCATACCCAAAGCAATCATTGATCCTCGGCCGCCAAAATTTGAAGAGCCGAAATGTGAGATTCAGGTGCCGCCAAATTTGGGGCGACCGCCTCGCATCACTGATCTCATTATTGCTCGCGCCTATGACGGTCTTACTCAGGGCGAGGCCACTGAAAAGGTGTTGTCAAAACTTACTTCGAGTTTGGCCCCTCAAAATAAGAACTTTGTCTCTGAGACAATCGGGAGAACGTTCCAAACTTTCAACGCTGTGATGGGCAATAGTTTTCTGGCGGGTTCGCCTAACAATGTTTTCTTAAAGAGCCTTGGCAATCAGCAGATTTCGCTTGTTGGCAACATGCAGTGGGAATCTTCATCTTACAAAGTCGTCAACCCTCAAGATGGTTCCACCACGTATTACGCCCGCGACTGGACGGGAAACTACGCCAAGATTGACCCTCCCAAGTTTGTGGTTATGGAAGCCAGACTTCGGCTCGATCCACCCGGGTTGATCATGAGCTACCCCACCTGGAGGCACGACGCCTTGAGCGGGGAATTCACCACGATTACCGAATTGTAAGGTTCACTTAAGGCCGAGTGATGCGAATGACTTGACCTGCGAATCCAACACCAAACAACCCATCTTGTTCGTCGAGCGCAAAGGCAGACATCCAAGATGGGGCTGTACCTGGTTGGTAGTCTGTCCACCCATTCCCATCGTTTTTGAAGATGCCACTCCCCGTCGTCAACGCCCAGGTCGCTTCTGGGGTCACCTGCAGTTCGATCACCGAAATCTCGAGGAAGGGAGAGAGGACGTGTTCGACCTCGAAGCCCCCGAGCGAGGTCTCCGCGCGCATGAGGACGCCGGCTGTCCCTCCGATGAGAAGGGTTCCCTTAGGCGAAAAGGTGGCCGCAAGAAGGTCTGACTGGGGGCATTCTGAAACGTCTCTCTTTGAAATGGTCGTGCCCGATTTTGACAACACTTGGCATGCATCTCCAACCGCAATCACTTCGCTTGCACGTGTTGCATCACCGCGGAAGACCGCCAACTTGTTAAGCGGTTTTGTCGTCAAGCCATGGTTCACCACATGCCAGCCGACGCTCGTGTGTCGTTCCTTTTCAAGCCAGACACCATTGTCGCCCACTGCGTAGATGTGGTCGTCGTCGTAGGCGATGTCATTGAGCGTTGATGAAACAAGCCCCGTACTCTCGATGCTCCACACGCCTGCGCGCCTTACATAGACGGTGCCGTTGACCCCAACTGCATACACTTCTTGTGCGCTGACTGCGCTCACGGCAGTGAGTTCGGTGCTGATGACCAGCCCTCCGTTGTCGAGGGACCAGCTCCCCGCATAGCGTCGATACCGAGTGCCATTTTCGGCCACCGCGAAAAGCCTGCCATTGCCCGCGCTGGTCACATCAGTCAGATTTTCCGAGATGGGCTTGAGCCCGGCAACGATGGTTGGCACGGCAAACTGTCCCGGCTGAAAAGAGCTCGAAAACCAAAGGAGCCCATTCATGTCGCTGATGAAAGATTCACCCGATGCAAAAATGGCGATGGCCGTGAATGGAGCGCCCACGGGCAATGGCTCGATGGTCTGAGGTCCAGTCGTGTCACCGGTGAAAATGAAGCCCTCATTGGTTATCACCGCTACCTGAGGCTGTACTCCAGTGGGTGGCGAGTAGACGCCAAGGCCCACCATCGATATCGACGGGTGCTCCGATGTTCCCGGCATGGGTCCCCAAGTGCCTAAAGTCCCGCGCGAAATGAAAGTGCTGTTTTGACCTATCGCGAACACTCGGCCGCTTGGCTCGTGCGCCTTTACAACTCGCAGATTCTCAGCGGTGCCCGAATTTTCGACCACGCAGGTCAGCGGGGGCGCGCCGAGGCCTTCGCAACGCACGATCTTCCCGGTCGGTCCTACCAGCCACGCTTTCCCAAACGGTGGCATGAGCGCAACGCCTTGAAATGGTCCGGGAGTGTCGAGCGCCATCGGAGTCCACGTGCCAGTTGCCCCCTTGCTCCGGATGTAAATCTTCGCTGAGTCTCCGACCGCGACAGCTTGGTGCTCAAGATTGCACGCCACCGAGACGAGCGAGACTCTTTCGCCCACAAACTCTTCGCTGAAGCCGCCAGCGCGGTGAATGAATACGGAACCTCCGAGCCCTACGCTCATGAGTGACGAAAAAATGCCGCAGTCAGAAATGGCGAGCTGTCTTTTTCCATCGCGGGGTTGAAGCTCGTAGGTCCAAGTGTTGGACACTTTGTGAATGATGTTCCCGCGAGAATCGAGCGCGAAAAAATTGTCCGCGTCTTGGCCCGCGAGAGCCACAATGGGTGTGCCCAGCGGAGTAGGGCTTTCCCATTGGAAATTCGGTTCTGCGGTGGCGCCAGCCATGCAAAGTGGTGCTGTGAGGCTTTCGTCTTTTCTCTGCAAAATGGGGCAGGGGTCAGTCGGTCGTTGCACGCATTCCTGCATTCCGGAAGCAGTGCAGAGCAAGGTCGAAACGATGCACGCACCGGCGCAACTCTCAACGCAGTCGGTGCTTAATTCGCTGACGAGACAATATGTTCCGTTGGGGCAGAAATCGATGACGCTCTTCCAGGCAGGGCAAACACCGCTGGCTTCGCAGACTTCTATTCCGCCAGGGTTACTGCAGCGTTTGGCACCCAGCGTACACTGAGTCGAGCAACTCAAGGCTTGTGTACAGCGATTGCTTTCACAGACGAATTCATCAGCGCATACATCGGCAAGGCAACAGGGTTCCCCCAAGCCACCACAGGCGTCGCACAAACGGGAACTGTTGCAGCGTGCGCCTTCATCACACGTTTCACTCGCACAACACGGTTGACCGACTTCGCCGCAGAGATTTGTTCGCCCTCCCGTGGTGCAAGACGTGCCTAAACACAGCATCACCCCCGCGAAGAAAGTGAGGCATTGAGTTGTCTTCTTGACGAGCGCTACTGACATACACCTTGCGCCTCGCTGCACGACGAGCCGCTTGGGCACTTGAGCCCTCCATCGAGGCGGCAATCAGGCCGGCACACATCGAGCTCGTTGTATGTGTCACAAACGTAGCCCACACGATTGCAGCTGACGGTAGAGACGCCAGTGCACAAGCGGTCACAGCGCCAACGCAGCACTTCGCCGTGAAGGTCCGCTTCTTCGAGGTAAGGGTTGCACGAGCCGCGATTTCCGCACCAAGCGTCATCAAGAGTGGTGCTGCAATCGCCGGTGCACATTCCATTGGGGTAGGGCGATGCGCCTCCATCGGTGAGCACTGCTGGCCTGCACTCAAACGAAGGTGAAGGCCCGCAGCTGGTTGCCTGATTGGTGCTGGTGCAACTGGTGCCTGCAGCGCCTGCTGCCCCTTGGCCAGCATTCCACGGGGGAGGAAGCCCGCCGTCGGCCTGCAACGGAAAACATGACTTGAGATAGACATCAGGCACCAGGCCTAAATCGCGACACGAATATCCCTCTCGACACCCCGCCGCATCGGGGCACCCTTTCGTGCAGATGTTGTCGACTTCGCCAAATGGGCCAAGCCAGTACACGCAGGTATTACCCGTGCCGCATTCGCCTGAATCGCTGCAGCGTCGGGTGCAGTACCCACCAGCGTAGGCGAGCCCGCTGGGCGATTGGGTCAGCTTGCACCACGGTGATGCGCCGGGGCTGGTGACAATACCGGCACAGTCTGTATCGCTCTGACAGGCGTCTCCAATAATTGCAGAGCCCGCATCGAAACTGCCTGCGTCGACGTGGCCCGCATCAACAGCGCCAGCGTCGACTGGCCCGGCATCTTGAGCTCCTGCGTCGGGAATTCCTGAATCTTCTTCCCCTGCGTCAATGAAGTCGCTGCCTCCACCGCCTTGTCCTCCTCCGCTGGCGGTTCCACCACCTGTTCCGGAATCGGAGACACTTTCAAAAAGGCAATGCCCTTCGACGCACACTTCTTTGCCCATGCAATCGTCAGAAGTACGGCACCCCGAAGGTGAACTGGGGCTCACGCATGCAGCGAAAACTGAGGCAAAAGCGAAACAAAGGAGTCGAGAAGTATTCATAAAAGAGCCCACCAAAGTGCTGAGAGAACGGCCCATAGGGACTCCCGGACTGGCGCGCAAGAGACCCGGGCCATACCATTTGTCTGACGCGATGCATTAGACTCACCCGTCGCTGCGCTTCATCTGCGCGGCACGGGAGTAGAAATGAGCAACAAGACTCAGTCTGGTCTGTATGAGCCGCAGACGGAAAAAGACAGTTGCGGCATTGGCTTCGTAGCCAACATCAAGGGCGAAAAGTCGCGAGCGATTGTTGAGCAAGCGCTCGATGTGCTCAAGCGCATGGCCCACCGAGCTGCCACTGGAGCCGACCCGCTCACCGGCGATGGCGCGGGCATCATGGTGCAGATTCCGCATCGCTTTTTTAAGCGAGAGGGCCTCAAGCTGGGTTTCGAAATGCCGCACCGTCGTTGCTACGGCGTGGGCCAGGTTTTTTTGCCTAGTGACGCGTTTGCTCGCGCCGAATGCGAGCGCATGTTTGCTGAGGTGGTGCACCAGGAAGATCAAAAACTCTTGGGCTGGCGCGATGTACCTATCGACCCTTCGAAATTAGGCCCCGTCGCTCGGGGCGTCTTGCCCGTGATGCGTCAGCTCTACATCGCCCGGCGCAGATGCGTGCCCAGCGCTTTTGAACGCAAACTCTTCATCATTCGAAAGCTGGTCGAGAATCGAGTTCGCACTTCTGGAGTCGACCCTGAAGGCCGCTTTCACGTGGCCTCGTTGTCCGCAGAGACCATCGTTTACAAGGGGCTGTTACTCCCTTCGCAGTTGCCAGACTTTTACGCTGATCTCCGCGCCCCCGATTTCGTGAGCGCCATCGCGGTCGTCCATTCGCGTTTCTCGACCAACACCTTCCCCACGTGGGACCTGGCTCAGCCTTTTCGTTTCATCGCTCACAACGGAGAAATCAACACCGTTCAAGGCAATCGGAATTGGATGAATTCTCGGCGAAGCCTGCTGCAGTCGGCAAAATTCGGAGGCGCACTCGATCGCCTTCACCCGATTGTGGTGCCGGGAAAAAGTGATTCGGCGCAGTTCGATAACATGCTCGAGCTGCTCACCTTGGGCGGGCGTTCGCTGCCGCACGCGATGATGTTGATGATTCCTGAAGCGTGGGACGGCCACCCCGAAATCGATGATGCGCGGCGCGCTTTTTATGAATTTTCCAGTTCCCTGATGGAACCGTGGGACGGGCCTGCGGCCATTACTTTTACCGATGGGCATATGGTCGGCGCCACGCTCGATAGAAATGGGCTCAGGCCAGCGCGCTATGTGGTGACGCGAGATGATCGCGTCATTCTCGCTTCAGAAGCGGGAGTGATTGACGTGCCGCCTGAGCAAGTGGTGCGAAAAGGCCGCTTGCAACCCGGGCGCATGTTCTTGGTCGACACGGTAGAAGGGCGAATTCTCGAGGACGCCGAAGTGAAGCGGGAAATCGTCAATCGCTGGCCTTATCGCAAGTGGCTCGAGCGTAACGTGTTTACCTTTGACGAGCTTCCGCAAGCCAAAGCCCCAGAGGGTGGTGTAAAGAAATCCGTGTCTGAGGCCTTTTCCGCCCATAAGGCAAAGGCAGACAGACAATGTCATTTCGAGAATTAATAATGAAAGTAATTGTT
>JAYUVR010000039.1:0-32061 GCA_043753955.1 Archangium sp.
TCCAGACATGTGCCGCAACTTCGCAGCGCTGTTGACGATCTGATCCATCGCCAAGATGGCAAAGTTCCAAGTCATCATTTCAATGACGGGTCGCAAGCCAACCATGGCTGCGCCAACGCCAATGCCGGCGAAGCCCAATTCAGAAATAGGCGCATCGATCACTCGGGTGCTGCCGAATTTCTCGAGCAGGCCCTTCGACACTTTGTAAGCCCCGTCATAGCGAGCCACTTCTTCGCCCATCAAAAATACTCGCGGGTCTCGCGCCATTTCTTCTGACAGCGCTTGATTCAACGCCTCTCGGTAAGCGATTTCAGCCATGGCGTTACGCCGCTCCCTTCTTGGGCACTACGGGGTCACGAGGTTCAAGTTCCCACGCGACCTTGAAATCTGTCGGGAACTCAGGCCATTTGACATCAGTGGCGCCTAAGACTCGCTCGCGGGGTTTCTCGTCAGGTTCACCTTCTTCAACAAGGCCATGCGTCAAGAGATCGCTCTCGGGCGGCAACGGTGAAGCTTCGGCAAAGGCGAGCGCTTGCTGCACTAAGGCCTTTTCTTCTTCATCGATGGCATCGAGCTGAGCCTCCGTGGCGGCTTTTTGATCCAAAAGCACCTGCCGCAACTTCAAAATGGGATCTTTTTGTTTTTCGAGCTCGACTTCATCTTTGGTGCGGTAGGTGGCCGCGTCAGACATGGAATGGCCGCGGAAGCGATAGGTAAAGGCCTCGAGGAGCACCGGCCCATTGCCCGCGCGGATCCACTCGACCAATTCTTTCGCCTTGTCGTGCACTGCAAGCACGTCCATGCCGTCGACGGTTTCTGACCGCATGTTCCAAGCCGGTGCCCGTTTATGAATTTCAGGCACGGCTGAAACGCGCGCGATATCGGTGCCCATGCCGTAGCGGTTATTTTCAACAAGGTAGAGCACGGGCAGTTTCCACTTCTGCGCCATGTTGAACGTCTCGTGCATCACCCCTTGATTCGACGCCGCATCGCCGAAACTGCAGGCGGTGACTCGATCTTCATTGCGGTACTTCGAGGCGAACGCCAAACCTGCGGCCAGAGGAATCTGCCCGCCAACGATGCCGTACCCTCCGTAAAAACCGTGCTCGATGTCGAAGAAGTGCATCGAGCCACCCTTCCCCTTCGAATACCCGCCGTCGCGCCCGTAGAGCTCAGCCATCAACATGCGCGGGTCTGCGCCACGCACCAATGGGTGTACGTGATCTCGATACCCCGTCATCACCCAATCGGTGGGACGCAAGGCTTCATTGACACCCACCACCACGGCTTCTTGCCCGATGTAGAGGTGACAAAAGCCCTGAATTTTTTTGAGCCCATACGCCTGACCGGCCTTTTCTTCAAAGCGGCGGGCCAGCAACATTTTGCGGTACATCACAAGCATGAATTCGGCGCTGGCCACTTTGAAGTACTCCTTGAACTCGAGGCGGGTGGAGCTTGTCACAGAGCGACGCCGCCGCGACTAGAAAGCGAAATGAGGTATGGAGACGCAACGGGGGTGTAGCGGTACGTCACGGCCTGAATGATCAGTCGCCAGGTGTACCGGAATCGCGGTGTCGAACTTCGCCGCGTAATCATTGATGTGCGTGGGCTCATTGTCGAAAGCCGCCAGCAGTGTTCCCAACGACTTCAATTGCTGGTGAGCCGAGCGCTTATAGTGATCATCGTTTTCAGCCAAAGTGGGTTTCATCAACAGCTGAATGTGCCCTCCTGAGGTCGGCATTGGCATCCGACAACGGGCCAAACACGCTTCTGTCCCTTCTCGCATAGCCTCATGTCGGCCGGTCACGTAGATCACCCGCGCTTTGACGAAATCGAGGGTGTGCAGGTAACGAGGTGCGCCTACAATTTCAATGTCATCTCGGCAGTATTCGCTGGTGAAGAAGCGTTCTTGCCAAAATGCCTTGAGCTCGCCGTAAATCGAGTCAGCTTCTTCCTCCTTGAGACCGGAAGAACGTGCAGCGGCTTTTAAGTCCCATCCACTGGTGAAATGCCAAGGCTGGCATCGAGTGAGCGCCACTACCCCTTTCGCCGCCCCAAACTCGCGCACGATACGAGCCTGCCGAGGGCGGTTATCGAACACCGTCGAATCGAGATCAAAAGCCAGCAGCCCGTCAGGCCCCGCCTTCTTGGCGATGGTGAGAACTTCTTCAAGCGTCTTGTGCCAATCGACTGCGACTCGCTGCAGGTAATCTGTCATGGGAGGACGCGCCCTCTACCAAATCACCAGACACTCGTGGGTCTGTCTCTTTGATTAAATGAGGTGCGAGGCACTCGCCGTTGAGGCAGCTTCTTCAAGCCCTTGATGTGCGTGTTCGCTTTGGGCCACCACTGTTTCAGGGGCCAAATCGCTCATGCGTTTGATGCCGTTTCGATCGAGTATTAGTCGCATCAAGCGCACTGTCGTTCGCTGATGACGGCCATCGTCGACTGAAAAACGAAAGGCGACGTCAATGCGGTAGCTCTTCGCCATCTGAAGCTTGCCCACCGAAAAGTCTTCTAGATCAACGTAATCGAGGGAGTACTCAGGGTCGTCCATATCGTGAAGGAGCCGACTGACATTGAGCCGAATGATGTCGGTGACACCGGTGACGATTCCATCAGCAATTCGCGGGAGCATCTCTGACTGGAGCGCGATTCTCTTTCGATACCGAATGACCATCTCACTCAGTTCTCCTTGAGCCACGGTAATCAAGTCATCTCGCTCTCGAAGCGCCGCGATGTCGGGGGGAATGGTGACGGCGTCTCCATAGTCGACCTTTTCTCGGCAGATGCCCACTTCGCCTTGGGTGACTGGGTCAACGATTCGAGTGGTGCGCTCGTAGAGAAATTTGCCCGCATACGAGGCCAGTATTCGGCGCAGGCCCTCTTTCATGCGATCTTTGAACATGTAGCCAACCACAGCGAGCAGAAAGAAGTTGAAGCTTGCTTGAGGGTAGCGCGATTGCGCGAAGAGGCCGACGCCCAAGGCGAAAGCCATCGAACCTCCTGCGGCAACTGCAAAGGCGGCTTCCTCCCATGCTTTGCGGTGTGAGCTCCGCTGCACTTTGAGGAAGAGAATGTTCATACAGAATTTTTTTAAGAAACTGACTCGGTGCGTGTATTCCTCGTTATCGCCTTGGGCTGCGAGGACCGAAGGGAGCGCTCTCCCGCGGCGGTAAATCTCATCACCCACCACCACATCCATCAGTTTGCGGCGCAGTTCAACGTAGGCCCCTGAGCGCGGCATCGATTCCATCTGCACCACGATGCGACGCAACGATTGTTCGACTGAAAGACTCAGGTATTCATCGACCAAGCGCAGAGCGGCTTTTGCCCTTTCGCCCAGTTCGTATTTGTCACCCAATTGCGTCGAAACGACCCGAAATCGATGCAAAATATCTTGAAGTGCACTGATGGTGCTGTTGGCCAGTTCCAGCAAGTGCGCCGGCGACTCGGTGGGGGCGCATTTTTTGGCGTCGGCTCCGCGTAACAGGTGCGTGCATTCCTTCTTCATGCCCCGGGAAAACCGGCGTAGCCCGCCGCGCACCACACAGGCCAACATCTTGGCGTCGTAGACCACCTCACTGGCCGGACCCATCAAACCTAAGGGCAGCCGCTGTTCCAACTGCACCAAAGGCGAATGAGAACCCGTTTGAATCTCTGCAAACGAGAGCACTGGAGTCTTGAGCCGCACGTAGTTGTGGAGATCTGCGTAAAACTGATTTCGGTTCCACGTGTCGACGCTGATGTTGAGGCTACGGGGTAAAAAGAGAATGGTCTCAACCAGGTACTCAGACTTAGGGTCCGTACCACTAGGTTGATATTCGAGCTTGAGCTCGAACTGCTTGCGGTCGTGAACGTCGACCTTGGTGTTGAAGAGTTCTGACGAACTCGAAGCTGACACGTCTTAAATGTAGGTGACAGCCAGCGCACTTGCCACTGGATCGCCATGGAACTTCAACCAGATGCCGTTCGCGTTGACGTACGGCCATGAAAGTGGGACGCGCACGCACCGGAGGGCTGAGCCCATGGTGTCGTGGCTGTCAAACCTGCTTCCCATCGTCTTATTACTCGGCGCGATTTCCTTCGTGCTGTGGCGGTTGCCAAAGGTGGCCTTGGGACATAGCGATGCGTTCAAAAGGCGCCGATTTTGGAACTGGTTTCCGCTCGGGCTGACGTATGCCTTTTTGTATTTCGCCCGCTACAACATCAACGAGGCGACCAGTGCGCTGACATCACTCGACAACGCCGCTTTCGGGACCATTTTTGCGGTGGGTGCTTGGGTTTATGGGGTCTCGTTTCTCATCAATGGCCCATTGACCGACCGCTTGGGAGGCCGCCGAACCATTCTGCTCGCGGCTTCGGGCTCAGCCGTTGCGAATCTCGTGATGGGTGCGCTGGTGTACGCAGTGGTGGCCAAGGGCTTCGAGCCACCTGGAGGTTTAGTGCTTTGGCTGTCCGTTCTCTACGGCGCCAACATGTATTTCCAAAGCTTCGGCGCTGTTTCCATCGTCAAAGTCAACGCCGCTTGGTTTCACGTAAAGGAACGGGGAGTTCAAGGGGGCGTGTTCGGCATCTTGATCAGCCTGGGCATCTACTTTGGCTACGACTGGAGCCGGCTGATCATCAAAGCCAGCCCCACCTCACCCTGGTTGCTCTTCTTTGTTCCTGCGGTGATTTTGTTGGTTGCGTTCGGAGTCGATCTCTTCTTGGTGCGCGATTCACCCAATGATGCGGGGCATCAAGACTTTGAACTGGGAGACGCCTCGTCTGGCACTGAGGCGACTACGCCTAAGCAAGTCTTCGTGAAGATGGTGAAAAACCCGGTCATCATGACCATCGTCTTCATCGAGTTCTGCACCGGTTTTTTACGCAATGGCGTGATGTCTTGGTACCCGAAATTCGCCAAAGCGGTATCGCTGCAAGACGATTTTGTTTCGAAAAACTGGGGCCTTTTGTTGTGCGTCTTCGGCATCGTCGGAGGCATGTTCGCCGGCATCATCAGCGATCGCGTCTTTCAGTCGCGTCGAGGCCCGGTGGCTTCCGTGCTCTATGGTGGCATCACTTTGGGTGCCGTCTGCATGTTCTTCTTTTTGACGAAACCGTGGGTGGGCTGGGTGTTGGTATTTATGGCCCTCAACTACGTCGGCGTGCACGGCATGCTGTCAGGCACCGCCAGCGCCGATTTCGGAGGTCGAAAGAATACCGGCGTCGCCGTGGGCATCATCGATGGCTTCGTGTACCTGGGCACTGGAGCGCAATCACTGCTCGTCGGCCGAGTGGTACCTCAGGGCGATTTAGCCAAAGACCCAGCGAATTGGATCAACTGGCCCATCGCGATGGTGCCCATGGCCATCATTGGCTTGTTTTTGTGCACCCGAGTTTGGAACTCATCGCCTCAGCCACTCACCGTAAAGGCGGAGGCCTAACGGCTTAAGAATCGAAACACAGCCAGTTCAGTTTTTGCGTCTTGAATGGTTCCCTCACGCATTGCGGCGACCATTGAAGCTTGGCTGCGCCATTGGGTTGAACCGCCTTCCTCGAGCAAGCTCCCGTCGCCTTCGGGGTTGGTTTGCTCGAGCCCAGTGGCATCGACACAGGCCAAAAAAATCTTTTCGCTGAGGATGCCGGGTGCCACGAAGAACGGGTGGCCCATCAGTTCAACACTCTCGGGTTTCACACGCAAACCTGCCTCTTCGAAGGCTTCTTGTGCGGCGCGGTATTTGAGGCCGGGTATGCCTTGGTCGCCCTCTTCAAGCAGCCCTGCGACAATTTCTTCACAGAAGAGGTGCGTGCGGCCATCGGGCACGTTGGGTACTTTGTCTCGGCGGAAGTACGCCGCGGGCCGGAGATTTTGACGAGTTAAGAATTCAAGCCCTTGTGCACCTTTGCGCCAGATCAACACGGCGACGGCATCGAGTCTGGGCCTGTCGACGACGTCGACTCGATACACCGCTGAGTGAGAGCCATCAGTTCGAAGGTTTCTTACGCGCAAGCGGCGAACATGAAGAAAGCCCTCGTCGCACTTTCCAGTCGAGGTGAAGTCTTCCACTACCTCGAGATCTTTCACCAAATTCGGTTGCATACGACGACGCTTTACCAGAGACGCGCAGCCGCGTAAGGGGCCGAACGTCGTCAAACGAAAGAGCCACCTCGTGCCCGGAATGCCATGAAGCTCGCCGATCGATTCCGCCCGCTGGCCCGACTGGTTCTCAGGCACCTCACGCTGTTCGCCGTTGTTTGCGCCGCGATGGTGCACACGTCGTGTTTTCCGCTCGTGCAGGGGCAGGATATCAATCTTGCGGGCCAGCACGTGAAGCTCACGCTGTTGCACACCTCAGACATTCATTCGCGACTGTTGCCGTACGATTTTAACCCGGTCAAAACAGATACTGACTTAGGGCTCATTCCCGAAGCGGGACCTTTTGGTGGGGCGACGCGCATGGCTGCGTTGCTCCAACGAGAACGCTATTACTCTGAGCGAGTCGTGCATCTCGACTCAGGAGATTCTTTCCAAGGCGCGCCCATCTTCAACCTGAACTTAGGGGAAGTTGAGTACAAGTTTCTCTCGCAAGTCGGCGTTGATGCGGCAGTGATTGGCAATCATGAATTCGATGCTGGAGCTGCGAATTTCACCAAACAAGCACGCGATGCTGCCCGTTTCCCCATTCTTGCAGCCAATTACCAATGGGAAGATTCCAGTCAGCCCGGCAGTAATGCGACTGAACTCTACACCACCCCTTACACCATCAAGAACGTCAAAGGCCTTCGGGTCGGCATCATTGGGCTGGGCAACTTGGGCTCACTCAATTCAATCGTCGACCAGGGCAATTCACTGCAAGTCATTCCGCTCGAGCAAAACGAAGCGGTGCGCAACAAAGTTCAACTCATTCGGGGCATGGTCGATTTTATTGTCGTCACCAGTCATGCCGGGCTCAACGAAGATCAAGATCTCGTGCAGGGCTACGAGGCTTTCTACGAATGGAGTCTGGCCAAAGAATTCGTGCAGCGAGCCAATGCGCCGTGGACGGTTTTGGAACGCTTTGGTGCGGAAGACGATGAACAGTCAGTAGTGCGAGTACAGATTCCCGGAGTTGAAGGGATTGACGCGATTTTGGGTGGGCACTTGCACATCGTGCTCAACCCACCTCAATTGCTCACTGACCCCGCTGGGCGGAAAGTGATCCTCAGTCACGGAGGGGCATTTTCAAAATACGTCAATCGCCTCGATCTCGTCGTTCAGATGCCCGAAGAGGGGGAACTAAACGTCGAAGGGGGAGAAATTGTTTCCTTCGATTTCCGAGTTTTCCCAATCGACGCGTTGTGGTGCAGCGATGAATTGCGCGCGTATTACCGTTCGAAATTTTGGTTGCCTGGTGAATTCACTCGAGATGCGCGTGTTCGAGCGGGCATTGCGGAATGCAGCCGCGTTGAAGACCGAAACACGACCCAACTGCTACTGCCATACATCAATGACCTCGATGTGAAGTTAAACCTCGCTTCGGTGTTCGCCTTTGCACCTCGAGACATCGCTCGGCGAAACAATTCAACCGGCGGCGACAGCCCACTGGGCAACATCGCAGCCGACTCCATGCGAAGACGACAAGGCGTCGAGGCGGAAATTGCGGTCACAAATTCGTTGGGTATTCGCGACAACCTCTACGCAGGCCCGTTGACGCAAGAGGCAATGTTCAACGTGTTTCCCTTCGAAAACACCATCAACATCATGTTTCTGTCAGGTCGAGAACTGCAGGAAATGTTCGACTTCATCTCTGACCGTTCTTCAGAACGTGGGTGTGCCGCTCAAGCCCAGGTTTCAGGCGTACGCTTCGTGATGGACTGCGTGCAATCACAACTCAACAGACAACGAATGCCGTGCGATAAATCAGGCGACGCCAGCGATTGCCCGATGGATGACCGTTCGAACGGAAGAGCCCCTTGGCAGTGTCTCGAAGATGACACCTCACCCGCTGGGGGCCGATGTTGGGCACACACTTCTTTCAACATCAGCATCAACGGGAAGGAGCTCAATCAGCGAGAAACGTACCGGGTCGCGGTCAATGACTACATCGCCCGAGGTGGTTCAGGTTTTTTAGTGCTCAAGCGGAACACCACCCGCATTGAAACTGGAATCGCCCTCAGAGATTCGCTGGTGGGCTTCATGCAGAACTACTGCAACTGCGACGAGATTCTGAAAAAACGAACTGACTCGGCAGGCAACGTCTTGGGAGACAAGGGGCAACCGTGCGGCTCGAGAGATCCCAAAGATCCCAGTCATTGGGTCATCGACCCGCTGGAAATTGGGCACTGTGAAGAAGCGGCGAAGTTTCGTGACGAGCTGCAAGTGAGTCGAGAACAGTGCAGTTGTTTTGACGTTTTCAGAAAGAATGCCGTCGCCTGCCCGTTGCCTGGCGACTTCACTGCGTTGACGGCACAGTGCAACGAGGTTCTGCCTCCTGGGCCTCCATTGGGTGAATGCAACTGTCGTCAAGTGTTGGCGGGCGATACCAACTGTGGGCGCATCACTCGCGCAGTTCGAAATTTCTGTGAAAACCCAACTCGATACCCCGTCGTGCAGGCATCGGAAGACGGTCGCATCGGGCGGAGAGTGAAGTGATGCCTCGTCTTGCTGCGCTTATTTGTATGGGTTTGACCGCTTGTCCTGTCGAACACGTCATTCTCGTCAACCCGATGAGTAGTTTCAAAGTTGATCTGCTTGGGGTTTACCAGCGTGTTGGTGCGCAACGTGTAGCGCTTCCCATCGTCGCCAGCTGTATCGAACGATATGGAAACGAATTGTTTGTGCCAATCGAAGTTCGGGGCACGAGCGACTGTCGATACCTGATTCCCCGAGGTGAGGTTGAATTCGACATTCAAGCCACAGCTTTTGGCATCGATGGGCAACCGTTTACTCAATTCGATGGCTCGGTGAGTTTTCGCGTTCTTCCCGGTGACTTAGTCGATGACAACAAAGCGCGTTGGGCCATGGCTCAAGGCGGCAAAGTCACGGCCACTGTTCGTGCAGTGCACCCCTACGGTTCGGTGCGTGTTTGGGTCGAAGATGCGGCTTCGAAGGTGTATTACGACGGTGGGCTTACCCCCAACGATTTGGCACCAGAGCCGCCTTACCCTGCAAAGCGGAGCTTCGCGGCAGGCAGCACACCCGTCATCTACTTCGAAGATCAAACGCTTCAATCTCTTCAGCTCCCGGGCGACTTCGACAATAGATCTTCCCCTTTTGCAGGTGAATTTGTCGTCGTCGGTAAAGATCCCATCTCTGGGGAAACACTCAAACAGTCGTGTAGAGATGACCCTTCACGCAGCGGCAGAGATTCCCTAATGGTCGTGACAGGCATCGACCCAAGCGGCTTTTTCGTGACCGACATCTCGGCCTGCCGACTCAAGGAACTGCAGGCCGATTCGACTGGAAGCACCGTGCGCACCCCAGAGCCGCCAGAGGCCTGCGTTCTCGATCTCCCCGATGGAGGTCGTATTGAGAGCCTCGATGGAGGCGCTGGCCACTGCAACATTTCTGGCACCAATTGCACCAAGCGTTCGCAATGTTCGCCCTACTCGCCGGGCACTTTTGCTTCGATGTTCGTCTACAACTACAACTTCCCCGAAGGGCTCGATGAGGGCGACCTGCTCTTTACCCTTTCGGGTTCGGTGCAAGAATTCACCTCGACGACTCAGCTCGTCTTCCCCGCTTGGACTACCGCTGAACGCGTGCGTCGCTTGCCGGAAGATCAGTGGGACAAGTGGTTGCAGTACGCGAAGCCCTACGATCTCAGCGCACGAACGTGTGGCCAAGATGACGTGTCGACGGTCTTTTTGACCGACGCACTGTGCGGCCACAATCGGCGCAACATGAAGATGGAAAGTTTGGAATCGGGTTTGGTGCGCTTACGTCGCGTTCGCTTTCCTCAAAAATTTCAGAACTGCGACTCAAATGGCGACGGTACGGTGCCTTTCTTCTGCGAAACCAAACCCGAAAACAGCGATTGGATGTGGTCCACCTGCAACTTCGACAGCCCCGAACTCGAAGCAGATCGAGTCGAACGCGAGTGCAATATGAACTGCGTCATCGGTATGGCGGACCACGCGGGCACCATTTGCAGCGAGCAATCGACTTTTCGCGGTTTCGCGCAGTACGCCGTTGAAATGGCGTTACCAGGCCCTTCTTCGCTTGACCTTGACGATTCGCTGCCTGCTCGCATGCAACGAGTGACCACAACTTTGGCGGCCAACCTCGACGGTGGACAAGAGCCAAACCCCTCAGTGCGCGCAAGCGACTACGCAGTCGGCGCGGAAGTGGCCGTCACCTGTGACAAGCCCACTCGCTTTCACTTTGGCAGCCCGAGCGTGGTGGCCATCGATGGAGACGCGACCATTTCGCCTGGGGAAATCATTCGTCACGTGATGGCTTCAGGTGAATCTGCGGTCGCCTTTCAGGCGATTCTCGAAGGAGCCAACTGTACCGTGGGCCTGAATGCTCGCACGCGCATCAACATCATCACCAAAGATGTGGGGCAAGAACTCAACCCCGACTGCGACGAAGCCGACCCAGACGAGGCGGCCGCCCAGCAGTGCAAAAATCTGCGCGGCTCAGAATTCAACATCATCGGCCATTTGCGCCAAATTCAACCGGGGCGGCCCCGATGGGTCGTCATCCCCCGAGCGATTGACGATCTCTGCTGCTACCCAGGGCCCGGTTTGGAATGCCCGCGCCCGGTTCGGCCATGCAAGTGACAACGACTTTTTCAGAAGCAGTCTTTTTCGGGAGTGACACGTGAAGCTGTGGAAACAATGTATTGCTCTCGTAGGACTGGCGGCCCATTCCGCTGTCGCTGGTGATTTCGTCGATACTCGCGTGGCGTTTGCGTTGGCCAATTCAAACGTTTTCGTCAAACCCGGGGAAACAACGCCGCCAGAACCGGGCACGGGCTTTGGTGCCGCTCGACAGAACACGCAGTTCTACGACAACTTCAACACCCGCTTCACCGGCTTCGAGACGCTTTCAAACGTGTCTCTGTACAAGAGGTCGCCGAGCTTCTTCGAAGGCTTCGAGGCAGAGGCAGCACTCAACATCAACGTGCTCACCAACCCATCGGGTGCCATCAATCTCTTCGACAATGCCAGTTTCGTAAAGCTTAACTATCGGCCCGCAGGTTGGGGTGCGAAAGAAGAGATTTCGTTCACTGGCTTTCCCGTCTCGGCTGATCGATTCAGGCTTGGCTACGCGTGGAAAGTCTCTTGGGCGGGTGACTCGGCCTTTACCTACAACCAAGGTCTAGGTCTTTCAACGACTGGGCGACCCGCGGCAGCGCCGGGTGGCAAGCTGCAGGTGACTCGCGAGCGATGGTACGCGTTCGCGGGCGCAAAGACGGGCACGATTCTCAACCCGATCCTCAAAGCGCAAGAACGGCAATACGGCATTCTCTTCGGGTTCGGCATCGACATCTTGCCCAACCGTTTGCGCATCGAAGCCAACGGTGGCTATTTCACTCGTGGGTTCAATCCTTCCCTCGCTGACTTGGGCGTTGGCGCACCAGTCCGTGCAGGAGGTGGTTCGCTACAGCTGAGTCTTTTCTCTGACACCATTTTGCCTTCGCTCGATCTTCGCTTGTACAAGAACGACCCTGATGTCGCGGTCCGTTTTTTTAAGCCCGAAAGCTATCCCGGTGGGCTGACTTATCAACTCACCTTAGAAGGCAGCGGCCTGCTTCAGTCTCTCGCTGACTTAGATCGCTTTGCGACAACGAGAGTTCAGCCGGCAGCTGCGCTCGCACTTCAGGCTCGGTTCAAATACAACTTCTGGCGATTTTATGGCATCGGGCTGATGCGAACCCTTTCCTTCATTCAATTCGATGTCCCCGGTGCGACGCCTTATGCGGACTTCTCTGAGAGCGAAAAGGTGACCCCTGAGCTTTGGTTTGCATTGGGTGGAGATCGCTTTTTACCAAATCAACATCTCACCGTGGGCCTTGTCGCGGGCGTGCAGTCGACTGCTTCTCGAACGGGGAAAGATCTCACTTCAGCCACGACTACAATACCCGGTCTGATTGGCACGCGCACACAGGTGTACCGGAACGTGAATGATCCCTCGACGCTTCGCGAGGGCGACTCTCCCTCTCCCATCTTTTCAGTTAAGGCGACCTTCAAGCTCGACATCAGCGAGTATTTCGCGGCCTTGGGCGAAGTTTTCTACAACCGCGACGACAACCGCGTGACCTTCCGCGACTCGACAAATTTCGAAAGCCAGCCCGTTTTCCAACAGCCCAACCAACTGGGGTTCAACCTGGTGATGCAAGCTCGCTTCTAGAAACCTGTTTCCGTCTCTTGACCGATGCAATGACCTAGGCAATAACTCCCGCAATTGCGGCGGCATAGCCAAGCGGTAAGGCAAGGGTCTGCAAAACCCTCATTCCCCGGTTCGATTCCGGGTGCCGCCTCACAATGAAATGAGCCCGGAGTTTTCTTTTAAAAGAGAAACTCCGGGCTTTGATCTGTCGTCTCGATGCGAAGCGCTCTCGCACTCATGTTGATCGCTCGGCTCGCTTTCGGTGGCGAGCGTGAAGACTTGCCTCCACCTCCCAGTGAGGGGTTGGCCAAACGGCTCGACTTTAAAAAAGGCGCTCCAGTCATTCCAGTGCGGTTGATGGAAGGTCGAGACGAGGTCATCGTCGTCGGTCGGGGGAAGCTCCGCTTTCGGCTTCCTGAGCGCGTCATTGACAGTGCACCTGGGGTTGAATGGCGGCTGCGTCGGGTAGGCGGCGTGCCGGCAGAGATCGTCGCCCGCATTCAAGTCGCCGAGCTCGCCTTCAACGACAAAGCAGGTCTCGCCCACGCCAAAGAAGAATGGTCGACCCGCGGTCTCAAGCTCAAAGCACACGTTCTCGGTGGCGTTTTCGGCATCGCCGGCAAAGTCATCGACAATCGACGCTACGTTTTGGCCGTCGATCAACCTGCCGTGGCTCCCGACGAATTGATGGAACAGCAGGCGCAGATTCTTCAACAACACCAAGTGCGAACTTCGCTACTCGAAGAGGTGAAAACCAATGGGTCGATCGAATTTGAATTGATCAATTCGTCAGGCGAAGTCGCGGCTTCCTTCAAAGGGCCCGTCATCGTCGAATCACAAGAGGGCGCTCCGCTCGAAGTGCGAGGCGTCGAGTTTGGCAGCGGCTACGACTTTCATGGTTTCGAAGACCGCGCTTACCGCGGCAGTCTGCTCTTCACTGCAGATCGCTTCGGGAAGATCGCGGTCATCAATCAAATCGATCTCGAAGATCTCTTAAAAGGCTTAGTGCCCTCAGAGATTTTTGCCAAAGCACCCGCAGAAGCGCTCAAAGCACAAGCCGTCACTGCTCGAGGTGAAGTGCTTGCGAAGATCGGCCTCAAACACTTAGGAGACCCCTACCTGCTGTGCACCGAACAACACTGCGCGGTGTACAAAGGTGTTTCGGGCGAAGTCGCCAGCACCAACGCCGCCGTCGAAGCCACCCGCGGAGAAGTCTCAGTCGACAAAAGCGATCGACTGGTCGACTCGGTCTACAGCGCCGTCTGCGGTGGCCATACAGAGAACAATGAAGTGGTCTGGGGAGGCGTTGCCAACCCTTCCCTCCGAGGTCGACCAGACATCATGCCTGGAAAGCCGAACCCCACTTCTCCGAAGGCATTGGGCAAGTTTCTAAGCGTCGAAGCACAGCACGCCTGCCGAGTATCCACCTTCACCTCGCTGCCGAAATTCCGCTGGGAAAAACGCTTCTCGAGCGCCGAGGTGAACGAAAAGCTCGCCACCTACGCACTGGGCTCCGTGATGGCGATGACGGTCACCGAGAGAGGCGTCTCAGGGCGCGCGAGAATTCTTCAAATCTCAGGCGACGAAGGCGCGACGACACTTCGAGGGGAACTCAACATTCGCCGCGCGTTTGGCATGTTGAACAGCGCCATGTTCGAGCTCAAAGTCGAACGTGATGCCAAGGGGCGCCCTCTCACCTGGGTCTTCACTGGAGGTGGCTGGGGCCATGGCGTGGGCATGTGTCAAATCGGAGCCATCGGGCGCGCCGAAGCCGGCCAAACCTACCGCCAAATACTCGAGCACTATTTCAATGGCGCCCAAGTCGCGCGCATCTATTGAGATGTGCGACATCGTCGCTTTCTTAAACCAGCTGAATTGACCCGGCTTTTTTGGGAGGGGTGGCTCCCCCATCACGGGCGGGCAGTGACTATGATGCCTGTGTCGTGCCTCTTCTCAGCCCTCCCAAGCGCATCCCATTCGCCAAACGCTCGAGTCGCGTGGCTGTGGCGACGCTTTTGGCTTTGGCGGTGCACTCGGCCATGGTGGGAGTGTTGGCGCTGGTCTCTCTCTTCAGTTGGAATCTGCCGCCGCCGCCTCGAGCCAATAAACCTTCGACCCGGCCGGTGGTGCTCAGGGGGCTGACTTCGGAGCAGTTCGACAAAAATCGCGGCGGTGCGCCCAACGTGCGCGACGAACGGAAAGTCGCTGAACGAAAACCCGAAGCCAAAAAAGAGGAAAACAAGCCTGAGAAAGCACCCGAGGGGCAAATTGTCGATGTGGCTCCGGGGAATGCGCAGGTGGACCCCAATGCGAAGTACGTGGCTGAGACCAACAACTCGGTCAAAAAAGAAACAAAAGCCAAAGAGCAAACGGCGTTCTACCGAAATGCCATGCCTCAGCGAACAGCGCCTCAGCGGATCGATGGGAATGGCAGCGCGGCGGTGGAAGCACCACAGGTCAGCGGCAACCACGGCGTGGGTGATGATGATCGCCCAGTGAAAGAAGCAGCAATGCCGAAGATGGCCATGCAGATACCCGACGTGAAGCAACGTCAGGAAGTCGCTCTCAAAGCACCGAGTACAGAAGGGCCAGGCGTCGCCATCAGCAACAGAGAAGAGGCCGAAGAGCTCAAGGGCAATTCACAACGCCTGAACCTGGTGCCCGGCTCCATCAATCAAGGCGAAGATGTTTCGGCTGGCCGAGCGGGCCAACCAGGTGCCTTGAACTTGCTTCCCTCAGCTGCGGTCGTCGACAAAATTACCGGAGCCGCGGCGAACGACCATCTCAAAGAGGTGGAGGAAGGCGATGGCACATACCTCAGCACCCGCGAATGGAAGTACGCGAGCTTCTTTAATCGGGTGAAGCAGAGCGTCGGCCAAGAATGGAACCCCAGCCCTCAAATGCGCCTCCGCGATCCTTCCGGCCAAATCTATGGAGGTCGCGATCGCTACACCATCTTGACCGTTACCCTCGACGACACCGGCCACCTCAAAGATGCTTTCGTCGACAAGTCGAGCGGGCTCGATTTTCTCGACGTTGAAGCGGTCAAAGCCTTTGAGCGAGCGCAGCCCTTTCCGCACCCGCCTTCTGGGCTTCTGGCGAGCGACCAAACAGTTCGTTTTCAATTCGGCTTCTTTTTAGAGCTCAGCGGGCACCCGGGCATGCGATTGTTTCGCTCGACCCAGTGACGCACTCAGCTGAAGCACAGACTCAACGCAATCGAGCCATACGCAAAGTCTTGTGGCTGATTCTGTTCGCCAACTGGGCTGTGGCGGGCCTCAAGCTGAGTCTGGGGCTGTTCACTGATTCTGCAGCGATGACGGCAGACGGGCTCCACTCTTTCATCGATGGAGGAAGCAACATCATCGGTCTCGTGGCGATGTATTACGCCGCACAACCTGCAGATGATGAGCACCCCTACGGACATCACAAATTCGAAGCCCTGGCGTCGTTGGGCATCGGAGTGATGATTGGCATTGGCGCTATTGAATTGGGCCGCATGGCCTTCAGCGCCATCATCGACGATGTACACCCTTCAGTGGGCCCGGCCTCAATCGCAGCGATGGTCGGCACCTTGGTAGTCAACTTGGTGGTGACCCGAGTCGAAGCGGCTCACGGCAAGAAGCTCAACAGTGCCCTGCTTTTGGCAGATGCCGCGCACACCATGTCTGATGTCTACGTCAGCTTGGCGGTTATCATTTCTTTGGCCCTCGCTTGGGCCGGACTTCACCGCGTAGACGGAATCGTGGCTCTGTTGGTGCTTGTGTTTGTCTGCCACACGGGCTGGAAAATCATTCGCCAGTCCGTTGGCATTCTCGCTGATTCAGCTCGCGTTGACCCGGCGAAGGTACGCGAGCTTTTGAAGGAAGTGCCTCAAGTGGTCGCCGCCAGCGCCATTCGAAGTCGAGGTCTCGAAGGGAGCGTCTACGTGGATCTCATTATTCACGTCGACCCCAGCCTCGATCTCAAAACGGCGCATCACGTGGCTGATGCGGTGGAAGTGCGTCTGACGCGCGCATTCCCCGATGTCGTCGACGTGGTGGTGCACGTCGAACCTGCCGATTGATTATTCCTCTGGGGCCGGAGTGCCAGCCGGCAGTCTCAACTCAAACGAAGAGCCTTTGCCGATCTGCGTCTTGCACACCACTGAGCCACCATGTTCCTTGGCAATTTTCCTCACAATGGCGAGGCCTAAGCCTGAACCATGTTTTTTTCCGGAAGACACAAACGATTCAAAGAGTCGATCAGCAATCTCTGGAGGAATACCTGGGCCGTTGTCTTTGGCTCGAAAGATGAGCTCGTCACCTTCTCGTTCAATAGAGAGCATAAAACGCCCTCCGAGTGGCATGGCATCAATGGCATTTCGAGAGAGGTTGAAGATGACGCGTTTAATCTTCGTTTCATCGAAGCGAGCCGCTCCGGTGTAGCCCGCGTGAATTCGAAGTTCGACTTGAGAACCTGCAAATTCTTGTTGAAGCTGCTCGGTGAGATCTTTGATGAACGCGTGCAAATAAACTCGGCGAATCAGCACCGACTTTTCCCCGCGCACGAAGGCCAAGGTCTCTTGCTGCATGTCAGAGATGTGCTGAAGCTGCTTAAAGACCTGCGCCGACATCTCGGCGCGCAACACGGGGTCTTCTTCTTCAACCATCATCTCTGAATAGCCCCCGACCACGGTCAGCGGAGTGCGCAGATCATGCAAAACACCACTGAGCATCTGACCGATGGTGGCCAGTCGACTGCGCCGTTCAATTTCTTCCTGAGACTGGCGACGTTGAATGGCATGCCCAACTTTCGACGCCAACAACACGGCCAAGCGTTCATCTTTTTCGGTGAAGCCCCCTTTTTTGTTGAGCAACTCGAGCGCACCGAATCTGCGATTTCCAAAAGCGACCGGCACACAGAGCACGGAGCTCGTGTTCAACCCCAATTTCTTGCCGATGGAACGATCATGGTGCTCAGAATCATCGGCATTCTCTACGCGAACGATCTGCCCACTCTCAGCCACATAGCCCGCGATGCCTTGCCCGGTCTTCAGGCGCAGTGAAACAAGCGCCTCACTTCGTTCGCCCTTGGCCGTTCGAAAAAAGAGACTGTCGCGATCCTCTTCAGCCAGCAAAATGCTCCCGGCCTGAGCGCCCACCCGTTCCATCGAAATTTCGAGAATTTTCTCTAAGAGCGCATTCTGCGCCGTCGCCGATGAAACCGCCTTTTCGACTTCATAAAGGGCGTCGAGATCGCTGACTCGCCCAGCCAATTCGTCTTGGCCACGCCGCAGTTCTTCCACCAGCAACACATTGTCGAGCACAGCTGCGACCTGCGTCGAAATGCCTTCGACCAAGGCGCGATCTTCAGGTGTAAAGGCGTCGACCCGGCGATCGAGCACCTGCAACACCCCCAGCACATGCCCACTGACATGGCGCAGCGGAGTCGCGATAATCGACCGGGTACGGAAACCCGATTGGCGATCGATTTCTGGGTTGAAGCGGGGATCTTTGTACGCATCGCCGATCAACAGCGTGCGGCCATTTGAGAAGGCCTGCCCGGCAATACCCATCGAATCAGGAATGCGAATTTCTCGCAGCGACTGCCCCTTCATCACTCGACCCCACAGTTCGCTCGTCTGAGCGTCGTGCATGAAGAGCGTGGCGGCATCGGCATCGAGGAGCCCGGTGAGACGTTCCATCACCGTTTGAAGCAATTCGTCGACATCACGCGCCGAAGACACTTGGGAACCGACTTCAAGCAGCGCAGAGAGACGCTCAGATTGGCGTGTTTCAAAGTCACCGCTCCGAGGCGGGCGTGCAGGAGCGTTCGGGTCAGTGCGTACATTCCCACGGGAAGACCGTTCCATAATTTCCCCCATATTAGTGTGCCTCAGCCCACGATTTTCCCTGCCCGACATCGATGACGAGTGGCACTTTGAGCTGGGCCACCGATGACATCACGCGGCTCGCCAAAGCGCCAAGACGTTCTGCTTCATCAACCGGAGATTCGAAGAGTAGTTCATCGTGCACTTGCAGCAGCATGCGGCCTTGCAACTTCTCATGCACGAGCTGCTTTTCCATTTCCAACATGGCGCGCTTGATGAGGTCGGCTGCGGTGCCCTGAATGGGCATGTTGATGGCCGCACGTTCCGCAGCCATAGAAACTTGCCGATTGCGCGACACGAGATCAGGCATGTAGCGACGACGGCCAAAAATCGATTCGACGTAGCCGAGTTTTCGCGCCTTCTCGAGAGTCTGTTCGACGTACCGACTGATGCCAGGAAACCGCTCGAAATATCGATCGATGATCGATTTCGCCTCGGCAATGGGAATGTTGAGTCGTGTCGAAAGGCCGTGGGCTGAAAGCCCGTACGCAATACCGTAGTTGATCATCTTCGCAATACGTCGGTGCTCAGCGCTGACTTCGCTCGCCGGCATGCCGAAGACTTCGCCAGCTGTGCGCGCATGCACATCAGCATTTTCCCCAAACGCTTTGACCAAGGCTTCATCTTCGGAAATGTGCGCCAAAATTCGCAATTCGACTTGGCTGTAATCTGCAGACACCAGCACCCAACCCGGTTGCGCGACGAAGGCTCGACGTATCTGTTTGCCCAGTTCAGTTCGAATGGGAATGTTTTGTAAATTGGGGTTCACCGACGACAGACGGCCCGTGGCGGCTGCAGCTTGATGAAAGGTGGTGCGAATGCGGCCATCGCCTCCGATGAGCTGAGGCAAGGTATCAAGATAGGTACTCTTCAGTTTCGCCACCGTGCGGTACTCGATGATGGCCCGAGGCAAGGGGTGCTCTTGAGCTAATTTTTCGAGCACCTCATGATCCGTCGATGGGCTTGTCTTGTTCCGTTTCAGGACAGGTAACTTGAGATCTTCGTACAGCACTTGAGCCAACTGCGCGGGAGACCCGACGTTAAATTCACGCCCAGAAATGCGATACACATCTCGAAGTAAGGCATCGACCGCAGCGTCGACCTGCACCGAGATTTCAGCGAGGGCGGCGCGATCGATATACACCCCCGTGCGTTCGACTTTGGCCAAGACGGGAATCAAGGGAAGTTCGACTTCCGTTGCCAGCTTGAGCAAGCCCATGGTTTCGGTCTCAGCCCAGAGATCATTGGTCAAACGATCGACCGCATCTGCCGCGGCTACAAATAGAGTCGCTGCGCGCTCTTCAGGAATGTCTTCAAGGCGCGCTTTCCCGCGGCCAGAAGCGTTCTCGGGCCAAGCTGGCAATTCGCAGCGCAAGCGCTCTCGGGCGAGATCTGACAGCGCATGCTCCTTGCGCGATGGGTTCAGCAGGTACGACATCAGTTCGACATCACTGTGAATGGCGACGTTCTCGATGCCTACCGCTGCCAGCAGGTGCAACAGCGCTTTCCCATCGGCCGCTTCTATTTCGAGGCCAGGCCGTTGAAGCGCTGGGCCCAGCCACTTCGTGAGCGCTTCTAAACCCACTTTAGGCACGACGATGTAGGCGCACACGTCAGTGCCGGCAACACAGCCCAGACCCACGAGTTCAGCAGAATGAGGTTCGCCCTCGAAAGCAGGCACCAACGAGATTCGGGGGAGCTGAGCCAACTTCTCGCAGAGCGCTCGAAGCCCTTTTTCATCGGCCACCACGTCTGCGTTTTGTCGCAACGGCGTCGATGGTGCCGAAGGCATCTCTTGAATCAGCCTGAAAAATTCAAGTTCGGTAAAGAGGGCCCTGGCTTCACTCTGAAGAATTTCAGCTCGCACGAGCGCTTCGAGTTCAACTTCAAGCGGAAGCTCATGCCGAAAACTGACCAGCTGCAGGGCGCGTTTGAGTTGTTCTAAATTTGTACGCAGGGATTCTCGAACCTTCGGCTTTTCGACTTCATCAAGACGCGTCATCAACACGTCGACCGAGCCGAACTGATTGAGCAAATCAGCCGCCGTCTTAGGGCCGATGCCAGGCACCTTGGGGATGTTGTCGATGGAATCGCCAACCAGCGCTTGATAGTCGCGCATCTGCGAAGCCTTGACGCCGTAGCGTTCGAGCGCATCGGCCTCGGTGATGGGCTTGTCCTTCATGGGATCGTAGATGCGAATGCCCGGCTCGAGCAGCTGTAGAAAATCTTTGTCGCTGGTAATGATTTCCACTTCATAGCCTGCAGCCCGTGCCCGTTTGACGAGCGTCGCGATCACGTCGTCGGCTTCCCACCCTGGCATCTCGATGATGGGCAGCTGCAGCACATGAGCGACTTGCCTTATCAACTCAAACTGAGTGACCAAATCAGAAGGAGGCGCCTCTCTGTTCGCCTTGTAGTTCGGGTCGATGGCCAGACGGCCCTTGCGGCTGTCCTTGTCAAAACACAAACCAAGGTGAGTGGGCTCTCGCTCTCTCAACAACTTGAGCAACATGCGGGTAAACCCAAGCACCGCGTTCGTGGGCACACCCTTCGAAGTCGTGAGCGGTGGCAGCGCGTGGTAGGCCCGAAAAATAAACCCTGAAGCATCGACGAGGGTGATGGTCTGCGGTGCGCTGTTGGCAACAATCGGTAGCACGATGGGGACAGTGGCCTGCGGTACGTCGAACAAGTCACCCTGAGTCCCCATGGTGTACCGAGCTATCAGCCGATGTCCGGCGAAACAATACCGTTAGGGGCAGCCTTTCTGAGCCAAGACTTCTACGACCTTTTCTTTAAACGTGTCGCCATCGACTGCAAAGTCGAGTACCGCCTTGAGCTGCTCGCACGATTCGGCGTTAGCGAAGGCCGCCTTCGCGCGCGCGGTGCAAGCGTTGGTCAGCGCCTTTAAGAGATCAATGTTGGTGTCTGAAAATTTGCCGCCCAACTTCCAAATTTTGCAGGCTCCGCGAAAGTCATTGCGATCTGCAAGAGCTCTCCCCTTCTGCAGGCTTCGCGAGCCCATGCTCTCGACGATATTCTTTCTCAAGAATGAAACGCGTCGATCGAGCTCTCGACTTTTTTCTTCGGGCTTCAACGTGGTCCCTCGTTCGCCGAGCACCAGCTTTTCATCAAGAGCCAGCGCTCTGAGCAGGGTCGATTCAGCTCTTTCCAATCGATCATTTGAGATTTCCCCCATGCCGTTGTCATACAAATTGATGGCATTGCTGACATCATTGAGCAGCTGTTTGGCCGCTTCATGAAGCTCAGCCTTGCTCATATTCTCGCCAATTTTCTTTAAGGGGACAGGCGCGTCAGCGAAACGACCTTCAAAATACAACACCACCGCCTGAGCCATTTCGCGATCAGGATAGCGTGCCATGATTTCATCTTTGGCGAGTTTCCCGGCATCAGGCGGAGGAGGCGGCGGCCTGAAGGCGAGAAATTCAGGGCATGACCACATCGGCTCGCCTGGTTTGACCCGCTCTCGCACCTTGAGAAAGGCGAGGTAGGTCGGGTCGCTGGGGCGCCATTCATTTTTAGGGCGAAGAGAACCCTCAAGTTTGAGCCGCATGGTGGGTGGAGGATAGAGATCTTTTGGCTCCATCATTTGACATGCGAGTCGGGCGTAGAGCTCGCAGCGTTTGTAGGCCAGTTCCCACTTGGCATTTGACAGGTACAACTTGCAGTCTGCAGCAGACCGCTTCTTCACATCATTCAACGTCTCTTGGGCTTTGGAGCGTGCCCGAAGCAAGTATGGGCCGCAGTCCTTGCCAATTTGCCCAAATGAGTCGAGTGCCGCCTCGAGCTGATTGACAGAAATGTGCTCAGTAGCCGCCTTGAGCGTGGCCTCGCATTTTTCAAACACGCCAATCTTTTTCACCAGCGCATTGGCTTCTCGATCAATCGGCTCAAGCTCGAGCACTTTCTCACAAGCCTCGCGCGCCCGTTGCCAATCGGGAGCGTCTTGTTCGGGGTCAGCGAAACTACGGCAAGCGGCCAAAAGCGCATCGAGCTGCACTCCTTGAGTGGCGACCGAAGGGTCTGTGTTTGAAGCGGCGGAAACTGAGGACCGGGTGGCCAGCTTGAACATCAACGCCAACAGCAACACCCCTAAAAGTGCACCTGCCAACACCAATCGTTTCTTTTTCGAATCGACCAGTCGACGAAGAACTTCCTTCCAGTCAGCACGATTCACGTCTGCCCTGCGAACAGCGCGAACCCGTTCTCGAGGAACCACCTTGGGCACTGCGACGGCAGCCGCATTTTCGAACATGAGTTCCACGATGCCGAATTGAATGATGTCGCCGTCGGAAAGGGTCATGCGACTGGCAATGGGAGAGCCGTTGATGGTGGTGCCGTTGGCACTGCCCAAGTCTTTCAAGAGCACTTTGGTGCCGCTGATCATCACCTCTGCATGTTGGCGGCTGACAGAATCATCTTCGATTCGAATGTCGAGCCCCGCCACTCGCCCGATGGTCATCGTTCCCTCGATGACGAAACTCTTTCCTTCGATGGGAACGCTCAACCCTCGAAGCAGTGGCCTCGTTGGCTTGAGCGGCGCTGAACGCTTGGCTAAAGCCACGGGTGGAGCTGAGCTCTTCGGAGTTGGTTTCGCCACTTTGCGAGGTTTAAGGCGAATCTCATAATCGCCGATGACGACAACGCTTTTGGCCGTCAAGGCAACGGCTTCGACGATGCGCTCTCCGTCAACCCAGGTGCCGTTGGCAGACCCCACATCTTCGACTGAGCAATTCTCTTCCGTTTCGAAGAAGCGAGCGTGCTTACGACTCACCCCGCCTTCTGAGAGAACAACATTGTTTCCATCGGAACGACCGATGGTGAGCTCTCCTTCAAGAATGCTCTCTTGTTTTTGGCCGTCGGGGTGCTTGATGACGAGGGTTGGCACGCTCTAGTCCTCGCGAAAGATGCCCATGTTGACGGGAATGCCACGGCGTTGAAGATCTTCATAAAACCGCGGAATGAACCCCGTCGCTACATAACGCCCGCGCACCTTTCCATCATCGGTGAAGCCTTCTTGTTTGAAATAGAAAATGTCTTGAAGGGTGATGATGTCGACTTCCATGCCTGAGACTTCGGTGATGAAAGTGATCCGACGGCTCCCATCTGAAAATCGGGTCTGCTGCACGATTAAATGCACCGCACTGGCGATCTGTTCTCGAATGGCCTTCACCGGCAAGTCCATACCCGCCATCAACACCATGGTCTCGAGCCGAGCCAATGCGTCACGGGGCGTGTTGGCGTGCAAGGTCGTGAGCGAGCCATCGTGACCCGTGTTCATCGCTTGAAGCATGTCGAGGGCTTCACCTGAGCGACATTCGCCCACGATGATTCTGTCTGGCCTCATGCGCAGGCAATTTTTCACCAAATCACGAATCGAGATGGACCCCTTGCCCTCAAGGTTCGACGGCCGTGACTCGAGTTGAACCCAGTGCTCTTGCGAAAGATTCAATTCGGCCGCGTCTTCCACCGTGACGATGCGTTCGTCTTCTTGAATGAAGGAACTGATGACGTTGAGCAGCGTCGTCTTCCCCGAGCCCGTGCCACCTGAAATCACCACGTTTTTGTGTGCCTTCACCACCATGTCGAGAAATTCGCCCATCTGCGGAGTCAGCGATTTGTACTTTATGAGATCGCGTATTTGCAGTCTCTCGCGTTTGAACTTTCGAATGGTGACGCACGGCCCTTTGAGCGCCAACGGAGGAATAATGGCGTTGACGCGAGAGCCATCTTTTAAACGCGCATCGACGAGAGGGCTCGATTCATCAATTCTGCGGCCGATGGGCGCGACGATGCGTTCGATGACGCCCAGCACCGCTTGATTTGATGAGAAAATTTTGTCTGAGAGTCGAAGCTTTCCCTTTTTCTCGATGAAGATCTGACTGGCGTGGTTGACCATGATTTCGCTGATGTCATCGTCAGCAAGAAACGCTTCCAACGGCCCCAACCCCAAGGCTTCGTTGAGCACGTCATTGAGCAAGAGCTCCTGATCGACGTCAGGGGGCAACTCGTGGTCGCCTTCCATCTGCACCAAAATGTCTCGAATGGCCTTTTCCGTGCGGTTCCACAGCTCTTTGTCGCCCAACCGGTCCATATCGAGGCGACGGAGATCTAAGTATTCGATCAACCGCTCGTGTATGTCTTTCTGCAGATTGGCGTACGCCTCGACCTTGGGATCGTGATGCTTGGTCTGCCGTTGAAGTGCTGCTTGCAGCGAAGCAGGCATGTACTTGGCTTCTGGAGGAGGTGCCTCTTCTCGAGGCGACTCAAGTTCCTCAGGCTCAACGGCCTCTTCTGACCCTTCATCGACAACACTCAACGTGTAGTCGCCGATCGCGATTAAATCGCCTGGCGAAAGAAACGCCTGTCCTGAGATTTTTTTTCCGTTGAGCAAAGTCCCATTGGTGGAACCCATATCAACGACAGCAATCTTCGCCCCGCGCCGCGAAATTTGGGCGTGATACTTCGAGACGTTGCCCTTGTTGAGAACGATGTCGTTTTCAGGCAAGCGCCCGATGGTGACTTCTTCCTGCTCGAAGCTCAGTTCTTCGGGCTCTTGGCCCTTCTTCGCCAGGGTGATGAGAAGCATAAATGGCCCTGTATCATGGCCTCACAACTCACTGAACTTCAGCGTAGGAAATGAGGTGCCTCAGTCAAAGATGCCGAAATTCACTTCACCACGCGCCTGCTTGTAGCGACTCTTCACATCATTGATGAGCGACTGAATCTTCTCGGAATCGGGGTTCACAATCCGCGGGGTGACAAAGATGACCAACTCGCGTTTATTTGAATCGAAACCGCGATTCTTGAAGAGCTCTCCGATGATGGGAATCTGCCCAATGCCCGGCAGTTTCGAGACATTCTTGGTCTCATCGTGAGCAAAGACCCCTGAAAGAACGATCGTTTCACCATGGCGAACGGTGACATTGGTCTTCACTTTTCGAGTTCGAAACCCTGGCACCGAAACGCCACCGCCGACAGACACTGAAACCGCCGGGTCGACTTCAGACACTTCAGCTTCAATTTCGGTCTGAATGTTCCCGTTGCGATCTGCAGTCGGGCGGAGCTTCAGAATGACTCCGTAGGGTTTGTATTCGACGGTAAACGTGTTGTTGGTGATGAGGGGAATGGGCACTTCACCACCCGCGGTAAATTCAGCTTTTTCGCCGCTGGCACACACCAACTTGGGTTGAGCCAAGAGCCGCCCGTAGCCGTCATTCATTTGAAAACCGATGCTGGTCTGCGCTCCTGCGCTCGCAATGCCAGAAAGAGCGGCGCCGGTGGCTCCGGTAGAAAAGACGGCGGGGTTCGCGATGTTCAACGTCGCTTGCACGGTACCCGAGATGTCTGTGGGGTACTTGATGCCGTAGCGATCTTTTGAATCGCGCCGAATTTCCACGAACTGAACCTCACTCAGCACCATGCGTTTGATGCCGACCACCAGCAGATTCTCGACCTTTTCTCCGATGGCCTTGGTGATCATCTCGGCCTTTTGAAGATCTTGCGGCGATTCCACCGAGCCTTCTAAAAAAATTGTCGCTCCCACCACGTTGGCCTGCACATTCTTGAGGCCAGACTTTTGGAAAGCGGCATTCAGATTCTGAGCGACTAATTTTTTCGCATTGGGAGCGATCTTCACGAAGTTGGTGGCATTGGGGTACAGCGTAACAACCTGCGTAATACGGTCGGCATCGCTCTGGGTGTAGGCCTGCCCATCGAGATAAATGCGATCGCCCACGAGTCGGGTCGTCACGCCTTCGATTTCGCCCAGTAACTTCTTAATTTCCTGAATCTGCTCACCGACATCAACAGCCCGCACTGAAACGCTGAAGGTTACGTGCTGACCCGAGGTCTTAAAAACCGTCAGTGAGGTGCGGCCCGGTGAAATGCCATTGAGTAACACCTTGTTGCCATCGACGATGGTGACGTCGGCAATCTCTTTCGAGGTAATCGCCACACTCTTAATGCCAACGATGGGTAAAAGTCGGGTGGTACCTACCCCCAGAGCGATGTTGTTTCCATCTTGCGCGATCGCTGGGGAAACCACCGCCAGCACCATCAACCCCCCGAGTAGCCCCGGACGCATCGTCATGTTCCTCATCAACGTCTTTCTTAGCGGTAGACGAATTTTACTTTTTCAGAGCAAATAAAGTACTCGTCGCCATCTTCAATTTTTCGGCGCTTGATGCGCTGTTTGTTGAACCAGGTGCCATTCGAAGAGCCCAAATCTTCGAGAAAGAAGTCGATGCCTTCTCGCACGATCACCGCGTGTTCGCGTGACACCTTGCCTGAATTGATAACGAAGTCGCAGTGCTTGCCTCGACCGATGACGAAACGCTCTTTCGCAATGCGATCGAGTTCGCCACCCTCAAGCATCATGTAGAGCCCCACTCCACCGGCTTCACTACCCACCTCAACGTCGACGTCGCTGCCTTCAACGTTGTTGTCGAGAGCATGCGAAGAAGGCTGCCCCCCTTGGTTCTTCGACTTGATCAACCGTTCCAATTCAGCCGCGGTTTCTAAAACGCGTTCCTGAACTTCGCGGCGCACCGGGTCGTCTTCGACGTTGCTGTTTCCGCCCGAGGGCTGATGCGACTGCCTCGACATCGGAGGCGACCCGACAGACGGCCGAGGCGAGTGCACCACTTTTGACGCCCCTTGCGGCGCTGATGATTTCGCCGCTGCCCCAGCATTGGGGGCTCCGGAAGAATCAAGAAAGCCGTTGAGACGGGCAAACATGAACATCGCCTGATTGATGAGCGCGTCTCGATCACTACCCATCTGAGAAGCCATCTCTTGAAAGGCTCCCCAAATGTGATCAGCAATCTGAACTTTGCGCGCAGGGCGGGTGGGATCCATCATAGTAGGGGTACTCGAGACCCTTCTTGGCTAGAGGGTTGCAACAATACCAGCCATTTCCAAAAGAGCACGAAACTATGGCCAACAAATCGTTCCGTTGGCCGAACTCAGTGTTCCCAACCTGGCCTGAGTCAAATCGACATCAGCCATTCCATTGCCGCTGGTATTGAGGCCGAACAGTGTCCACCTGAACCCGACTGCCGCTTGGGCGGTCACACTGGCGGGGGCTTCAGCCATGACCAAATTTCCCCACACCACTTGCCCAAAAAGAGCCGGTCGGCAGGCGCTCAATTCTGAGGTGTCGAGGAGCGCTTGATACGGCGCAAGGTGGCCCTCGATCTGAAAGGACACATAGGCCCCCTCTCCTGGTGGAATCTCACTTGGAATTTGAATGGTGAGTGCCGTACGAGGTTGAGTTACCCCAGCGGTCAAAAGTAGATACGGCCGATTGTAGATCAGCGTTTCTGAAGCGGCCCACCGGCCCAAATACCCGTCGACCTCAGCCACCGCGACCAGGGGTTTGTTGCCCTGGGCACGCACGGAAGCTCGTACGCGATTTTCACAACCTGTTGGAATTTGACCAACTTCGAGGGCACCCGTTTCGATGGCAGAGATGAAAGTTCGCCCGCATTCTTTGTACCCATCGGTTTCGTTCCCGCTCTCAAAACGAAGCGAGTCACCGATGAGTGCACGACTTTCAAAACCGCCTGTGACCAGCACCCGCGTTCCATCAGCCGCGGTGGTTGGCACTGAGACCAAACCCGGAATTTGCCCTTGATTGATGATCACCAGCGACTGGGTCGAGAGATAGCCGTCTGAGATGTCCAACGTCCACGTACCTCCGTCTGGGTTGACGACCGTGGCCACTCTGTATGTTTGGGAAAGGTCGACGTTGACGCTTACTTCCAACGCGGTGCTGGAACCAAAGGCACCTCCGTCTTCGCTCACAAAGCTGGTTCCTCCGTCAGCCAGTGAACCGGGGACGTTGATGTTGGCCGAGGAGACCGTGCCTCGTCGACCGTCAAAGTCGATGATCGAGCCTCCTAAGCCGGTAAAGAAGGTCAATACTCCATTCGACGCGGCATAGGCTCCCAGCTCTTGATACGGCTGAAGCGTCGACACGAGCGTGGGTGCTTGACCTTCAATCGCCGTTTCGCCCGTCTGTTGAATCGAGGCGCCTCTCGCCAACGTAAGCCCGGTAATCAACCCACTCGATCTCATTGGAGCCATCGGTTGCCCAAGCGCATCTTTCGATGCAGGAAAGCCATCTGCTGCGGTACCAACGCTTAGGTCGACGGCCACGACGCCTCCGCATTGGGGCCCACCGCAGACCGCCTCATCAAGGAGCCCATACACACGCGCGAACGAAGCTGAATTCACCAGCAGTCGCACAGGCCCGGCAAAACCAAAGCGGTAGGATCGACCCGTCGACGGCTCGAAAAGAAATGATTCGCCACTGCGCCCTGCATCAGCGCGAGTGGCCACGGCGAGACATGCAGTGGTGGCACAAAAGGCCATTCCATCGACATTGCGCTGCGCAAAGGGCGGGACGATGGTCAGCGAGACAATGGGCGAGTCATCAAGCGCCAATACCTGCTCAAAATCGAGCTGTTCGATATCAGGAGAATTGGTTGCGAGGGTGGCCGAATAGACCGCTGAGTGTTCGCCGTCCCACGTGGCTACGAACAAGCGGGTGGTCGCAGGAAGCGCGGTCTGCAAAACCGATGCGTTTTGGTCGACCTCCATGTGCGCGCTCAAAGAAATCACAGGTGCAGGAGTCGCCATGGGCTTGCCCCCCAACTGACGACGCTTTGAAATGCTGACCACGCTTATTTCCGCGGCACCTGCGCGCGATGCGTACACGTAGCTGCCGGTCACTCGTTCGCCCTTCGAGTTGCGCCCTTCATCTGTGACTAAAATCGTCGGGCGATCGAGCACCGGTATCGACAAGGGCTCGAGTGGGTTCGGAGCCCGCACATACCCTCGGCTCAATTGGCCATCGCGGTAGTTCTCAAGCAAACGAAGTTCGTTGGTTTCAGTCGAAGTCAAAAACAAGAATCGCGATGGCATGCCGGTGAACGCCAAAAACCCGTCGCCATCAACCTCTTTCCCGGCCAGCAGACCTTCGCCCAACTCATCAACCAACACCAAGTCGAGCGCTCCGATCAAGTCGCCCTTGGTGCTGGAAACAGGCTGAGTACAAGCGACGAACATCACCATGAGACCAAACAAAACACCGCGCATGCTCATGGCGACACCTCAAGACTTCCAATACACCCAGGCGAAGACGCGCCTCGAGTCATACACAATTGCTGAGCACCTAAGTGCGCCACCAGTCGGGCCAGATGTGGGCGATTGAGGTCGCTGACATCGACGACTGAAATTCTTCCGTCACCAAAATTGCCCACGAAAAGTCGAGCCGAATTACCCCGCACACTCACGGAAATGTCGAAGGGCTGTGCGCCAAGCCCACGAACCGTTGAAACAACCTCTCCGACTTCATCGTCGTAAATCACCAGCGAGCTTGAAGAAGAGCAGGTCACTGCAACCAAGTCGGCTTTTCCAGCCCGGGGTATAACGCGTACGGTGTTGGGACCGGGAGGCACAGAAACACTTCCCTGAATGGTGACAACAGGGAAACTGCTTGAAGTATCAATACTGGCAATCAACAGCCTGTCAGGCGCCCGGCCTGCGAGATACAGTCGCTTCTTGTCAGAAGACACCGCAATGCCTCTGCTTTCGGCGACGCGATACAGCGATTCGAGACCCGTGAGTAGTACGACGCGTTCGCGACTGACCAGACGTACCAAGTTGGGCAGCGGGCTGAGAACTCGGCCGCTGGTGTAGACCCATGAACCCAGCGCCACCATCGAGTTTGAACCTCCAGCGCCAATTTCGATGAAATTCTCTGTGCTCACTGAGAAATTGTCTGAGTCGAGGCGCACCAAGTACCCGCGGAAATTCGCATTGCTCCCCAACGGTGAATCGGCTTGGGTGAGATGAGAAACCCAGACATCTGCAAAAGGGTTTGCATCTGTCCCCATACATTGCCCAGCCGTACAGCTTCGACCGCAGTCTGGTTGACTCTCTTCACAGCAGTCTTGAGATGTCGCGCACACTCGAGGAACGGTGATGACACCGTAAGGGTCTGGTGCACGAGGCACGCCTGCGTCTGAACGCGCAAAGGCGATTGGCGCCAGACTCACACCGGTTTCGAAACAGTTGCGTGAGGCGTCGTTGATGCAGTTGAGCGTCGGCACTCCATTGCCGTCGATGGTGGCTTCGACTTGATACAGACGCATGCCTTCGGAACGCGTGGGTACATAAACGCGATACGCACTGTTGCCCAACGACTGCACGGCCAGCTCGCCCGCAAAGCTGGCGATTTGCAGTGACTGGCTCTCTTCAATCTTGAGCTCGGTGATGGCTTTGACTTCAGGAGCCACAGTGCCCAAAGGCGGAAGCCCGAGTGCATCGAGCGAAATCGCGACGATCGAGCCACTCGAGTAGCGCTTATCAAGATTCGCGTTGGCGACGAGCAAGACCCCTTCGGTCTTTCCCGGAACATCGAGGTGAGCCATGCCCGAGGGAAAATACAATTGCTCTCGAGGAGGCCCGTCAGTGTTGATCTCATTGGGACAACCCGAAAAGCCCACGAATACCAGCAGAAGATGCAAATAACGTTTCACGATTCAGCCTGAATTTTTGAGAAGTCAGCGACAGTGCCAAACAGCGCGCCGATTTCCATGAGAAGTCTCACTCGGTTTTCACGCACAGCGCGGTCTTCAGCCATCACCATGACCTCGTCGAAGAAGCGGTCGACGAATGGCTTCAGAGGCACCACTCTCGCCATCGCGCCTGCGTAATCATCGTTCTTCACTGCGGTTTGCACTGCGTCTTTCACTTGCGTCACTTTGGTAAAGAGCACTTTTTCAGCTTCGTCGGTCAGTTTCGAAGCCTCGGTAGCACCAGCGACGACGTCTTTGCCTTGTTTTTCGACGATATTCGCCACCCGCCTGAAGGTGGCCGCTAAAGCCGCAAAGTCAGACTGATGGACATACGTCGAGATTGCTTCGAGTCGAAACTGGGCTTGCACCACATCATCGAAGCCAGCGCTCAGCACCGCTTCGACCACATCGGCGCGGTGCGTCTCGCGCCAGGTTGATTCAAGTCGACCACGGAAAAATTCAATCACTTGGGCTTTGACACTCGGGTCCGTCGGCTTGCGCTTGGGGTCTGCCAGCTTTTCCCCGAGCAAAGTGATCGACTCGTCGATGGCTCGGGCCAATGAAAACCGATACCCGCGAGCGATGACGATGCGCATAAAGGTGATGGCCGCGCGGCGAAGGGCGAAGTCGTCTTTTGCTCCAGTGGGCTTCTTTCCAATTCCAAACAGTCCACACAGAGAATCGAGACGATCGGCCAAACCGATGATTGCACCTGCATCTTGCGTGGGGAGCGTATCGGCGGCGCTGCGAGGCAAATAATGCTCGTAGATGGCCAACGCGACCTCTTGAGGTTCGTGATCATGAAGTGCGTATTCACGACCCATCACCCCTTGAAGCTCGGGGAATTCGCCCACCATGCCGGTGTTCAAATCGGCATTGCACAAGGTGGCCGCCCGTTCGACCGTCGAAGCCGACGTTTCTCGGCCAACTGCATTTGCGAAGAACACGCTCAAAGCCCGAATGCGGTCGGTCTTTTCCGCCATGCTGCCCAGCTTGTCGATCCATGAGCGGCGATGGAGTTTAGGCAGCCTATCGATCAACCGAGAACGTCGGTCTTCGTCGAAGAAGAATCGGCCATCAGTCAGTCGCGCGCGCAAAACACGCTCATACCCCTTGATCGACAACGCTTCATCTTTCACTGGCGTGTTCGACACCGCGATGAACTTTGGCAACACCTTGCCACTCGCGTCGACCAGCGTGAAGTAGCGCTGGTGGCTCTTCATTTCTTGAATCAGCACCTCAGGAGGAAGGTCGAGGTGCCGCTCTTCAAATGCACCCACCAC
>JAYUVR010000040.1:0-3915 GCA_043753955.1 Archangium sp.
CCCTTGAGCCGAATCACCAGGTCCGACAAATACCGAGCTCCCAATTGAATGTTGAGTTCTGGCTCGAGCAGTTGGGCCTGACGAAGAGGCTTGAGTTTGAGTTGGCTCGCCACTTCAGCTGCCGTCGCGGGCATCAATTGACACAGACCCAGTGCTCCGGCCCATGACAACGCCTTGGGGTCGAGGGCACTTTCTTCACGCATCAACGCTTGCAAGAGATCGGGATCTAAATCATTGGCTGATTTTGCGTGCGTGGCGACGAGCTCACGAAACGCCTTGGGGTAGGCGATTTCCCAAATAGCGCGGCGTTCTGCGGTGATGGGGCCAGAGAGATCTCTTCGCAACCACAGACGAGCCAAACCATGCGCTGCTCGGTCTTCCTTCGCCGCGGCCAGCACCAGCACCATGACGCGCAGCGATTCGGCTGGAAGGGCGGTTCTATCGACGGCGAGAATTTCGGCCGGCACCAACTCACCAAGCCCTAAGCGCATCAGTTCGACCGCGTTCAAAAATTGGCGATCTTCGCTCAGTGGCCCCAAGGGCAGTGGGAATGGATCAACTGCATCAGGAGCGGCAGTGATGGCGGTCAGCAACGTCTTTCCGCGGCGCTCGTCAATGTCCCACACGCGCTCTCTTGAGAGCAGCCCGTAGTAGGTGGCCGGGTGTTGAGTGGCGACCGTTTCAAACAACGCCAACGCTTCAACTTCGCGCGCTTGTTGTTCAAACAACCGGGCCCGCCAGTATTGCGCCCGTTCCATTTCGTACGAATCGTCAGCTCGGCCCCAGCGGCCTTCAATTTCGGTGAGATATTCAAGAGCTGTCTCGAAATTGCCCTCTTCGCGCGCCACCCAAAAAAGCCTGAACAACGCATCAGCTGCAAAATCGCCCAAGGGGTAGCGATCGACGACGTCAAAGAGCCTTTCCATCGCTTGCTGACGTTCGCCTTGTTTGAGATGCGCATCGGCCGCGAAATACAGCGCGTCATCTGCCAAGGGGTGCGCGGGAAATTCCGCGGCGACTGATTCATACGTCATCGCCGCCAGCGTGGGCGCGACCACACTTTGACTAAACCCCAGGGTGAAGTTGGCCCGGGCTCGCAATTCGGGATCTTTACATTGAGACAAAGGCGCGAGCGTGACCATCGCCTTCGCATGCTGGCGCAGCTTTCGGTAGCCCTTACCCAAAGCAAATTGAGCTCGACATGCGAGCGGGTGTGGAATTTTGAGTGTGCTCATCAGCGGAGTCACCAGGGCGATGCCTTGTGCATTGCGGTGAGCGTCGATCAACGCTTCGGCTCGTGCGACGAGGTACTCTTTGGGGGCGTGATTCAAATCACTCAATCGCGCTGCGGCTTTGGCTGCTTCTTTTGAGAGCGGGTGATTGGACCAGAGTTTCAACAACGTCGCCTTTTCACTCATGAGATCTTTCCGCGCTAAAAACACATCGGCTAGACCCAACAACGCTTCAGCGCCGACGTCGCGCCCCCAGGGTGGCGCAGGTCGCTCGGCGTATTCGGCGAGAGATTCTTGCGCCTTCTTAAAGTCACGCAGGGCTCGGCTTGCCCGGGCAGCCCCGAATCGGCCGTCAGGAGTCAGCCGAGAGCGAGCACCGACTTGCCCGTAGACACGCAGTGCACTTGGCCAGTCCTGAAGCTGCTCGTAACCCCACCCTGCTTGCACCAAGCAACGCTCTCGTAAGGCGGGGTATTGGGTGGCCAGTGCTTCAAATTCTTTGGCAGAAAATTTCCAATTTCCTGAGCGATGCGCCGCCAGCGCGCGAAGAAATCGCACCGGCAAACTGGCTTCCACCGAGTCAAGTAACGCGATGGCTTTCCCATATTTCCCGGCGTCGAAAGCCGCTTTGGCTTCGGCCAATTTTCCAGAGGCAAAGTATTGCGAGAGATCTGCGCGCTCCATCAGATGAATGGGCGCAGAGGACAATTCCTTTTCCTGTGGCACCGGGAAGGCAGGGTTCTCAAGGCGGATAAACCCATCGTCGCGCTGCTCTTCAACAGCAAGGGTATCTATGTCTTGTGCAAAGGCTGCGAAACTGAGGGCGAAACCAACGAGAAACAAATGACGGGGCACCCGATAACTCTACACGAGTAGTATGGACTGCGCGTCAGACAGGTAGGCTCGAGCGCAACGTGGACATTCGCACACAAAGCAGTTTGTTGGCCGCCATCGTCGGTCTCGCGTTGGGAGCAGCCATGCTCTTGCGCGCGCACCGCCCAAGGGTGCTGACTCTCTATGGAATCTTTGCGATTTCAGTAGGCGGCTTTCATCTCGCTCGGTTCTTGGAAAGCCTCTTCCCCTTTGATTCGGGTACGACGACGGGGCGCATCATGTTGGGCCTTGCCATTGGTACGGGCGCGGTTTTGCCCTCAACCGCCCTTTCCTTCTTTCTGGAATTTCTCAATTTTAGCCCGCGCACAGCACGTTTTGGTCGCCGCGCGTCAATTTCGTCAGTGTTGCTTGGCCTGGCTGTGGGTGCGACGCCCTTGGCTGAACTGTTGTGGGCGCGGGTTGCGGTCTCGGTGTGGGTGCTCCTGGCGCTTTCATTTTCCGTGTCGTTGGTGCTTGCGCGCATGCGCACCAGTGATTCGCGTATCGACCGACTGCGTTTGCTCTACCTCGCCGTCGGTGCAGGAGCGACGGTGCTCTTCAGCGGGCTCGATTTTCTGGCCCGCTTCGACATCGCCTTTCCCACGTTGGGGCCCATTGTCTCGACGTTGTACCTGTTCTTTCTTTCGCAAACGCTGCTGCGTCTGCGCTTGATGGACCTTCACGAGCTGCTCGGAAAAATCGCTTCTCAAACTGTACTGGCCGCCATTTTGGCTGTGGTTTTCGTAGTGCTGACAGCTTGGGTTGAAGGCAACGCGGGTCTCTACATTTTCAACACACTGGTCGCCGCTTTCGTGATGTTGATTCTGTTAGATCCTCTGACCAAGTGGGTTGATGAAAAAGTCGTCGCGGTATTCTTTCGGCAACGATTTGCATTTTTAGAATCAGCGCGCCAACTCCAACGGCGCACCGCCAACGTCATCGATGCACCAGAGCTCGCTGCGGCCCTGATGGATGGGCTCAATGAAACTCGGCGGGTGACGCACACTTCCATCTATCTCCTCGCTGACGATAGACCTGGCTTTCGTTTGCTCGACAGCCGAGGCCCAGCTCCGGCGCTCTTCATCGACCAAGGCACCGCTCGAGCGTTGGTGAGCCGTACAGAAAGAGCCCAGCTGCTCGAGACCGTCGAGCGAAGAATCGCAGAGATTCGCGCCCAACCGCTTGAAGCGCGCAAGTCGCGCGACGAATTGAGGAGGCTCAACGATGTTCGCACCGCCATGCAGCAGATGAAGGCCGGTATCACGGTGCCTTTGATGGGCAATGATCGAGTGCTGGGCTTTCTCAATCTATGGGACGAGCGCGTTCCTGAAGCCTTTGCTTCTGACGAAATTGCCCTGATTTTAGAGCTGGCTGATCACGTCGCCACAGTCATCGAGAATTCAAAGCTGTACGACAAGATGCGTGAGCGCGACCGTCTCGCGGCATTGGGTGAAATGGCCGCAGGCCTCGCCCACGAAATTCGAAACCCCTTAGGAGCCATCAAAGGCGCGGCCCAGTTTCTCGACCCCAAGACGCTCCCCAGTGAGGAAGGCGAATTTGTCGAAGTCATCGTCGAAGAAGTGAACCGACTCAACGGAGTGGTGAGTGCCTTCCTCGATTACTCGCGCCCACTCAAACAAACGTTTGGCCCGACTGACATCAAGGAAGTTGTCACTCGAACGCTCAAGCTCATCGTCAATGACGTTCCTCAAAATATTACTATTAAAGAAGAATTGGCCGACGTGCCTCTGCGCGTTGACGCTGACGCTGAACAACTCAAACAAGTGTTGATCAACCTGGTGCAGAACGC
>JAYUVR010000041.1:0-2728 GCA_043753955.1 Archangium sp.
GCATCGTGCGACCGTATAGTTTCTCGCAATATGGCGAAACCATTGGACGCGTCGCCCGGTGAGCCCGACCATGCGCTCTCTGCGTATTTCGGAGGAACCAAGCGCTCGATGTCGCCCGAAGCGACGTACGCGCGAGTTCAACCGCTGTTCAAGGGGTTGGGTATTACCCGCGTAGCCGACATTACGGGCCTCGATTCACTTGGCATACCCGTCTACGTCGCGGTGCGGCCGCGCGGGCGCATTCTGCAGGCCTCACAGGGCAAAGGTGCGCGCGCGATCGATGCCAAGGTCTCTGCCGTTATGGAGTGCATGGAGCTCGCGTTCGCCGAAAACCCCACTCACGAATTCATTTACACCAGTGCGGAGCGTCTGCAGCGAGAGGGCCGCTCGTTTGTTGACCCGACAGAGCTCCCTGAATTCGAGGCAACCCCGTTGTGGTCTCCTCGGCTGATGACGCCCTGGGTCGCAGGCGAAGAGCTTCTGAGCGGGGGCAGCTGTCTCATACCGGCAAGCGCGGTCTATTTCATATCGCCTCACCTGCTCGTGACGGGTTCGAACGGCCTTGCGAGCGGCAACGACGTCGCCGAGGCCACGCTCCATGCGCTTTACGAGATATACGAACGTGACGCGTTCTGCGAATTGGTCGATGACGACGACCAGGTGTCGCTCGATGTCTGCGACGTCATCGACCTCGATACCATCGACAACCCGGTGTTGGTCATGACGCTGGAAAGATTTCGCAAGGCTGGCGTTACTCTCAAGTTATTTCGCATCGCGCTCGAGAGCCCGCTCCACACATTTTACGCGGTGCTGCTCGACGATTCAGCATATGCCTTGTCGAGCGTGCTGGCCTGGGGAGCGGGGACGCACTTGAGCCCCGTCATCGCCGCCAGTCGTGCAATCACCGAAGCAGCGCAAGGTCGCTTGACCCACATTCACGCTGCTCGTGAAGACATTTCTCACTCGATCTACCGAGAGATGAAAGGTGAAAGCGGCTCGCCCTTGTTTGGCGACTATGAAGGAGACACCGATTGGGCTTCGCTCAAAGACGCATCGACTCCGACGATCGCCGAAGACTTGCAGCTCGTGCTCCAACAGTGGGCTCGCGAGGGAGCAACCCAGGTTCTTCGACATACGCTGACGCCGCCTGGCTACGATATCGCGGTCGTCAAAGTCATCGTGCCTGGTGCTGGCATTGAGCCTTTTTTCTTGTAGCCGGGTCAATTGCCAATGCTCAACAATTTCAATGTATTTCAAGACTCGAAAGAGTTCGCATTATTGATCGAGTTCATCAACTCTGCAGGCATCAAGGTAAAGCCCCACAAGAAGACAGCCAAGTGGGATCGGTTTTGCTTCGATGCCTTGCCGTGGCGGCCGTCACATTACGAGTTATCGCCCGCGCAGGCGGCTGACCCGTTCGAAGTTTACCATCATGGCTGTCACTATTTGATTGCTCGTCATTACGGTGCCGACCTCTTTCAGCGGCCCCTCATGACGCTCATGACCGAGTGTCTCGTCTCTGGTCTGGAGATATTTTTCGCGGTCAAATATCTCGAGGCTCGGGGAGCGCGGCACCCTTCTGTTCAGAGATTCGTGTCGATGTGCACGCGTTCGACAGGTGTGAAAAAGGAGATCCTGTTCGCCTTTCTCAAGAAAGAGAGGGGCGACGCCTTCAAGGCGTACAGGAAAGTGGTGCTGGAGGTTTTCGGGTTTTGCGAGCTGTTGTTGCAGTGGTGCTCTATCGTAAACCCCACCGCGCTACAGCACCGTAAATTCAGGGCGGGAGTCAAGCGACTTCGATTTCGCTATCTCTATGAGTATCTCATGTTCGAGGTATATATGATCTTCGTGCTCGGGTTCTGCACCTCGAAGTCGTCTTTGCAAGATCGGCGCGACGTGAGAGATGTTCGGCGGAGACTCAAGAGCTCAAAAACGATGATGCAGTTCATGAGCGGGCTTACGGCCGGCTTGGACTGAACGGCCGCGCAGCCGCAGCTCGATGCAGGTGAGAACTTCGGGACGTTGAGCAACGCCGGGTACGCACAGGCTTTCTTCGAGGGCATGACCGTCGACGTGGTGCCTGGCCTGGTCGCGATCGGGTTGCCCGAGGCGAGCGCCGCGTGGGCGGGCTTCGTGACGCAGCTCGAGTCGACTTAGGTCGCGTGGGTTTCGATGGCCAGACCAGGCAGCACCGCCATCAGCCGCTCGCGCGTCGAGCTCGCGATGGGGTGATGACCGAGCACGAGGCGGGTGAGCGAGGGCAGCGCCACCAGGTGCAGCAGCGCGTCGTCGTCGAAGTTCGTGACCTGGCTCAAGTCGAGCGTGGTCAGGTGCGGCAGCCGCTTCGCGGCCTCGACGGCGTGCAGGCCTGAGCCGGTGGTCAGCTTTCGAGCCTGGGCTTCGCCGAGCTTGAAGCCACCCCCGAAGGCGAGGCTGCGCAGGCTCGGCATCATCGACACGGTGTGAAAGATGTCGTCGCCTGACTGAGAGAAGCCCACCAGGGTCAGTCGCTCGAGATGGTTCAGCTGCTTGAGCCACTCGAGCGGCGCCTGCGCGGGGTGGAGCTCGAGCGAGAGCTGCCGCAGCTCCTTGAGCGCGGCGATGGCGGGGCCGCTGATGCGATGGCAGGCAGCGAGCGCGAGGTGCCGCAGCATCGGCGCGCCGGTGAGCGCCGCCAGCCCGAGGTCGGTGACCTCAGCGTGCTTGAGCGAGATGGCCATCAGCGCTG
>JAYUVR010000042.1:0-8203 GCA_043753955.1 Archangium sp.
CACTTCAAGTCGAGCGGTGGGTTTGAGCACGGCGCGTGCTTGCGAGATGACCCGTTCAAGGTCTTGTGCAGATGCCGCTGCCGAGGCCTTCAACGCAAGGCGCACCGTCTCTGCGGCGCCGCTGCCGAGCTTCGAGTCGAAAAACTCAACGATGACACGCAGCTCAGCAGGCGAGGGTGGGCCATCGACGCGCGCTACCTCAATGAAGAGTGGACACAGGGCGTCGAGAAAACGTTGTGCTGTAGGCGCCTGAAGGCGGCCTCGAGGTTGAGCGGGCGAAGAATCTAAAACCCAATGGCCGATGAGACCGCCAAGAGCCGTTAGACACACCGTGAGCGGCATGGACCAGAAGAGCACCATTCCCAAACAAGCACCGATCAATGCGCCCATGAGCTTTCCCACCATCGAAGCCAAGTGTTACACGGCGAGGCCTATGACGGCTCGGCTCATCGATGGCAAAGCATTGGCAGCGAAGGTGAAAGAGGGCCTCAAAGCCCAAGTTCAAATTGTGGTGGCGGAGTACGGAAGAGCTCCTGGCATCGCCGTCGTGCGCGTGGGCGAAGATCCCGCTTCGAAGGTGTACGTCACTTCAAAAGAAAAAACGGCCCTCGAATTGGGTTTTGCGTCTTGGCATCACCATCTGAGCGAAAACATCACGCAGAGTGAACTGCTGGCTTTGGTCAAGAAGCTCAACGCCGATGACGCTGTCGATGGCATTTTGGTGCAGTTGCCTTTGCCCAAACACATCGATTCGAGTGCGGTGTTGGAAGAAATCGACCCCCGTAAAGATGTCGACGGCTTTCACGCCGCTAACGCAGGGTACTTGTTTCAAGGGCGCCCGCTCTTAGTGCCGTGCACACCGTTGGGCGTGATGAAAATGCTCGAAGACATCGGGTTCAACCCCGCGGGGAAAAATTGCGTGGTGGTAGGTCGAAGCAACATCGTCGGCCGCCCCATGGCAATGTTGCTCCTCAATGCGAGCGCCACGGTGACCATCTGTCACTCGAAGAGTGACGTCGCGACTGAAGTCAAACGCGCCGATTTAGTTGTCGCTGCAGTGGGCGTAGCGCAGCTCATCAAAGGTGAATGGGTGAAACCTGGAGCAGTCGTCATCGACGTAGGCATGAATCGAGGCCCCGACGGCAAGCTCAAGGGTGACGTCGAATTTGAGAGCGCGAAAGAGCGCGCTGCCTGGATAACGCCAGTTCCCGGCGGAGTAGGCCCAATGACGATTGCGATGTTGATGAACAATACGGTTGAAGCGGCAAAAGCTCGATTGTCAAAGCCCACTTAAGGAACAATTGCGAGTGCCTTCGCCGGGGCGAAAACGTCGAGCACTCCGGGCTCTTTGAGTACGTATAGGGCAAGGCTTGAATCGCTGGCCAAATCGAGCAGCCGAGGGCCTGTATCTAACTCGGCTACCACTCTGCCACTTCGAGGGTGTACCAAACGGGTGACAGGCCCTGGAACGATCAGCGTGCCGCGACGCATCGACAAGCCGATGACCCGATTGAGTTCGTCACCGGAAGAACCGAGCACCCAGTCTTGAGTGCCATCGGCAAGAAGCCGGGTCGCACACCCTCGGGCATCGGCCACCAAGACGCCATCTTCCCAGGGCAACAGACTCAAAGTGCGGCCATCGCAGGGAATGGTTTTCTGCCAGAGGATCACTCCTTTGGGACTCAGGCAGATGATGATGGCCTGACCATCTCGACTGCCACCTATCCACGTTCGGGCTCCCGCAGAGATTGGGGCTGAAGGGGTAGAGAGAAGGAGTTCTCTGGTCCACAGCATCGTTCCCGCTGGAATTTGGTTGCCCTTCGACAAGGCGTGACACGCGAAGAGAATCGAATGTTCGCCTCGATTCAAAACAACCAACGCTTTGTTGCGAACGATGACAGGTGCGCGGACTACCGGCAGGCTGGCCTTGAGTCTAAACCTGACTTTCCCGTCAGCAGCTTCGAGCCCCCACAGCGTTCCGTCGTCACCTCCCACCAACACTCTTTGCCCGACGCGAGAGAAGTAGACCGATTGTGTTCGCGGTGGCTCAAGGCGCCAGAGTTCTCTCCCGGTGAGGGCAGCCGTGCCTAAGATGCCTTTGCGCCCGAAAGCACAAATAAAGATGTCTTCATAGGCATCGAGTTGAGGGCCGACCACGCTGCCGTCGCTGTCTCTGAGCCATTGTGCATTTTTCTTTCGCCCCGAAAAAAGCAGCAGTCGATCAGGCCCTGCGCACAACGCATCACCTTGAGGGCTTATCGCTACCCCGCGCGCCGCGAGGTGTCGAAAGGCGGTCGCTCCAGCCTTGGTGAGCGCGTGGGCTGCATGGGGCGAGTGAACGACGATCCACCGGCCGCAGAGCGAGACGCGCCCCCCGTCTTCTCCCAGGGCGACATTCCGACTCCAACGAGGTGTCAAAATGATTCGACGTATTTCTCCGGCAGACGTGAGCGGAACCTCCGGTTTCTCGCGCTCAGAGACGACTTTGAACGAGCTGGTATCAGGCACGGGCTTCTGCAGTACATGGAGCCCCTCCGTGCAACGCGCCTGGAGTTTCTCAATATAGGGGTTCGTTCCCAAGCTCGGGTTTTGCGTGCGTACCGCCAGACAGAATTCTAAACCGGCGAGGTAGACCTGTTCTGGGTGAAGCTGATGATTTCCAATGCGAGCCGTTCCATTGCTCGCCGCTTTGGCCAACGCCATCATGGCCACCGACGGCAACCCTGGGCGCTCAGTTCCATCAGGTAAAATCAATGCACCGTCAAAGAGCAGCGCGGGCAAGGCCGCTTGAGACTTGCGTGTCCACTCGGTGGCTCTGCCTTCTTCATCTCGCAGCGAGAAGCCCACGCCGCCCTGCAAAGCACCTCGCGCTGCGTGCCAGGGAACGGCCTCGCGATGAACCCAATCTTTCACCACCGCGTTCGTGAGCTGTTTGAGCCGACTTTCTAAGCTGAGCAACTCAGTCTCGATGCCGGCGCGATACGGTTGCACGTCGCGTAGAAAATTCCGCGCGCAGAGCACCGTCGCTTCAACGATGGCGGAAAACTCAATCGCCACCACTGACCGAAGAGGGCGCTCTTTCTCAGCGAGGTCGATCACGCTGATGGTGGCTTCGCTGCCCGCCGTTCTCCAGAAACAAAGCTCTAAGTGCACTCCTTCGAGGGAAACTTGACCTCCTCGTTCGCCGTCGAGCACTTGCGCGGCGATGGCGTCAACCAATGAAGCAATCACATGAACCAGTGGCTCGTCGTTCGCGCCCGGCAACATATTGATGCCCTCGAGCTCCAGCGCAAAAGCGTCTCGTGGCCCATCAGGCCCAGGAGGTTCTCGCTTCCAGCTTTGCCCCACTCGGAACCTGATCATCACACGTTGACACTCAGTGTACCCCTGCGTAGCATCGCGCGTCCCCTCTGGGCTAGTTGCCTTAAGTTTTTGAAATTACTTGGAAACTCCATGACATTCTATGAAGCGGCGCTCCGCGTTCTCGAAGAAGCGGGCATGCCGCTCCACTCGACGGATATTACGAAGCTCGCGGTAGAGAAGAGCTTGTTGTCTCACGTCGGAAAAACGCCTGAGGTGACCATGTTGTCTCGCCTCGCGGCGATGGCGAAACGACCCCGCGAGCGAAAACTGCAAGTGACTGCGAAAGACACTTTCGCCCTCACCGATTGGATGCTGCCCGAAGATCCAACCGCCTTGGCGGCGACGGGGTTTATTGAGCCCAATGCAGAAGAAGCGTTGCCGCCTTACCGACCTGCGGAACGGCACCCTGAAGCGCACGCCGAGTATCTGCGCAGCATCGGTCGCCAAGGAGATCGCAAGCGTCGAGACGACGAGCGCAAGAAGCGATACCCGCCGTTGGCCGAAGTCGCTTTCGAAGTGCTTCAAGAAGGCCAGACTGCGCTCATTCCGACCGAATTGTTGGCCCGAATCAAAGCGCGCGAAGGAGCCGCCGAAGAATTGCCTGTCAGCGCGCTGATCGAGGGCCTCGCACTCGACAATCAGAAGCGTCTTGATGATGGCCGCAAACCGCTCTTCGCTGCTGTGCGTTCAGATGCCAACGAAGTACAGGTCTCGCTTGAGCCGCAAGCCGACGGTGGCCCGAGCGCGACTGAAGTGCAGCAGGCTTTCTGTGCTGCCTGTCACTTGCCATTCGAGAACGGGCGATTGCTGCTCAAGAGTGAGCAGCGAGCCCAAGCGCAGGCGCCGGTGGTGGCCAGCGCTGTTTCAAGTTCTGAAGATGTCGCTGTGGTTCAGTCTGTACGTCACGCCGGTAAAGATGCACGCAAGGCGATGGCGAAAGTGCTGCGCAAGAAGCTGGCCGAACTCGAGCTGGGTACCTTTGAGAAGGCCTGCGTGCGCATGCTGCATGGGCTTCACTTTCGCGAATTGAAGGTGGCGCGGAGATCGAAAGATGGGCCGTTGATGACGGGGCGGCGGCGTGAAGGCAGCCTTGAAATTCGATACGCCATTCGACTGCTCAAAGGAGGCGCGTCTGTTGAGCGGCGCAACGTGCAGGAACTCCGACGTGAATTTCAGCAGACGGGAACGAACGTTGGGTTGCTGTTGACCGCTGGTGAAGCCCGAGGCGACGCGAAGAGTGAATGTACTACGGGTTCCCTGGTGATGATGTGGGCGGGCGACGCATTGGCCGACAAGTTTTTCGAAGCCAAAGTGGGCGTGTCGGTCACTACGGTTGAAGTCTTCGACATCGACGAGACCTTTTTCGCACAAGCGAAACTCGACGCCGACGAAGCACTCAAGCGCAGAGAAGAGAGGCACCGGGAACGCGATCAGCGTTCTCCCTCATCGAGCCCTCCCAGTGACGATCGACCTGCGCGGGCCGCAGAAAGCACTGTTCCCGCTGAGGAAGCGGCACTCAGTGCTCAGCCAGTCGTTCCCGCAGTAGCGCCGGTCGAAGGTGCCGAAGAGGAAGGTGAAGAGGGTGATGAGACTGCAGAGGGCGCTGAGAGTGCGGCCCCTGGAGCGGCCGGCGAAGGTCGTCGTCGTCGTCGCCGCCGTCGTCGTCGTCGCGGGGGAGTTTTGAGAACTGGGGCGGTTGTCGCTGGAGCGGCCGTTGAAGGCACGCCGGGCGAGGCTCCGATTGCAAGTAGCACAGAGCAGACTGAGCCCATTGAAGTGGCTTCGGTAGAAGGAGCACTTTCACCCGAGCCGCCGCCCGCACCTGACCCCACCCCGGAGAATTGAATGGGTCGCGTCTACGGCGCGATTGCGCCGTTGGTGCTGGGTCTCGTCGCGTGCTCTCAAGCGAATCGGCCTTGGGTTGATCGCGTTTCAATCGATGCTTTCGAGGGAGGCGAAGTGGCTTCGCTCTCGAAAGCTCAGCTCGAGCAAATTGTGGTGGCCAAACTTGAACGTTCGCGTTTTGTGCTGGCCAAAGCCGATCAAAAGATACCCAACGGAATCAAGCCTTGGCGAGTGAAGTTGGCGACCGCTTTGAGTGAGCCTGACCTCGAACGGCAAACATCGTCACTCGTCACCATTCTTGAATTTCGTCACACCGGCGACTCCGAGTCTTTTTCTCTCGAGTCGCGGGCCGAAGTGAAGGGGCAAGCCAACGACGTCGAAGGGTTACAAAATGCGTTGAGAGATTCGATTGGTGAAGCGGTGGGGCGGAACGTTCGCGAATCGGCGGCGCTCATCGCCCTTGAAGGCGCTGCTGATGCCACGCTCCTGAAGAAGCTCCATGACGATGATGTGGCGGTGCGCGATGCGGTGTTGCGGCTTTTGGTGCGAAGGCGTCACAAAGCGGCACTCCCCTCATTGCTTGAACGCCTTCAAGCTGACGACGTCAGTGCGCTTCGTGCGGTGATAGGGCTCTTGGTTGAGCTCAAGGCGCCAGAGTCCGTCAATCCATTGATCGAAGCCGCCCAACACCGTGGTCCTGTCTTCGAACGAGAAGTCATCTTCGCCGTTGGAAGCATCGGAGGGCCCGACGCCGAGGCCTATCTCGACCTCATTGCTAGCGGCCACGAAGATCCACTCATTCGCGCCAGTGCTGAACAAGCCCTCAAAGAATTGCGGCATCAGAACGTGCGTCGTCTTCCGGAGGAAAACCGATGAAACGAATTGTTTGCCTGTACTCGCTGTTTGTTCTGTCGTGCGCGACAACGCCTGGGTCGACGGCTTCGAGACAGACCTACGGTCAAGCAGCGGACTACTACCCACTTTCGCTCGGTTCCAACCGGACCTACGAAATCAAATTGCTGGGCCAGACGAAGCAGATTGAAGTCACGATGTTGCGGAAGAATGACGACGGCTTCGTCGAAGATTCGACCGGCGCTCAAATTCTTGCTGACGGTTTTGGAATCAGAGATCAAAAGCGCTATCTCTTGCGTAACCCGATTGAGGCGGGCACTAAGTGGACCAATGTGGTTTCCGTTTCATCCGTTGAAACTTACGAAATCGTCTCGGTCGGTCAGCCGTGTGAAGCCCCCGCAGGTAAGTGGTCTGGCTGCGTGGTGGTGGAAAGCCGAAATCGAGTTCAAGAAGGCACGACGTTGATGAACGAGATGACCTTCGCGCCTGGTGTAGGCATTGTGCGCCTTTCGACGGTAATCGAGTCAAACGGGAAGAAGATTCCTCAGTCAGCCCTGGTTTTGCTGAAGTTTAATCCCCCGCCAGGTTGATGGACTTGAAGGGTTTCGTCAGCGGAACTACCGTTCTCGTGGTGCAGCCCGAAGAATTTCCAAATGAAGAGATGATTCTCGCCTTCCTCGCTGAGGGTGGAGACGATTTCATTTCTGGGTCTGCGTTGTCTGACAAATTGGGGCTTTCGCGAACAGCGGTTTGGAAACATGTCGAGCAGCTCCGAAAGCTTGGCTACCGAATCGATGCTCAATCAGCGCGAGGCTATCGGTTGATTGAAGTACCTGATCGATTGACCACGCTTGAAGTGAGCCCTCTGTTAACCACTCGAGAATTTGGTCGTTCGCTTCACTATTTTGAAACGCTGCCGTCGACCAATGCGAAGGCCTTTGAAATGGCCCTCGAGGGTGCCACGCATGGCGAAGTGGTGATTGCTGAGAATCAAACCCATGGGAAAGGCCGGCGTGGTCGCGCTTGGGTTTCACCGTCTGGTAAAAACCTCTCGCTGAGCGTAATTCTCAAGCCCGACATTGCACCTTCAAGAGCCCCTGAGATGACCTTGGTTGCGGCGGTGGCGTTGGCCCAAACGCTGCGCGAGTCGGGCGTTGATGCCGCCATTAAGTGGCCCAATGACGTTCAAATTGCAGGTCGAAAAGTCGCGGGCATTTTGACGGAGCTCAGCGCAGACGTCGAAAGAGCCCACTTCGTCATCTTGGGTATCGGCGTCAATCTCAATGCCGAACTTTCAGACTTTCCTCCCGAGGTGGCCGAAATAGCCACTTCGGTTGCGCAGAACCGATACAGCCCCGTGCATCGAGCGCTCTTTACCGCTGCGCTGCTGGGCAACCTCGAGAGCTGGTTTGACACCTGGGGCGACGAGGGTTTTGAACCTGTGCGAGCCGCGTGGAAGAGGTTTGCTTCAACCTTGGGGCAAGACGTGCTGGTCCGCTCGGAAAATAGGGAACTGCGTGGTATTGCTGAAGACATTGACCCTTCGGGGGCGTTGCTCTTGCGTGTAGGCGATAACGTCGAGCGCATCTTGTCGGGTGACGTCGAACAAGTGCGCTCGCGGAAGTCGTAACTGCTCGAGCTTGGCTCGCTGTAATCTCAACCGCATGTTGCTCGCCATCGATGTTGGGAACACCAATACCGTGCTCGGGGTCTATGAGGGGCATTCGCTCCGCGCGAATTGGCGTATCGAAACGACTTCGCGTCGCACTTTCGACGAATACGGAATTCTCATTTTACAGTTGTTCGCTCACGCGCAGCTCGACCCCAAAAAAGTCGCCGCGGTGGCTGTTTCGAGCGTCGTACCCACCTTGCAGTTCAACCTCGAAAAAATGAGCCAAAGGTATTTCAACGCGCGCCCCATGTTCGTCGGGCCCGGGGTGAAAACCGGCATGCCCATTCTTTACGACAACCCTCGCGAAGTGGGGGCCGATCGAGTGGTCAATGCAGTGGCCGCATTTGAGAGATTCAAAAGTGCGTTGATAGTCGTCGATTTTGGCACCGCCACCACCTTTGATGCGGTCACAGAAAAGGGTGAGTACGCCGGCGGCGCCATCACCCCCGGAATCACCATCGCGATGGATGC
>JAYUVR010000043.1:0-24464 GCA_043753955.1 Archangium sp.
GGCCACCGCCGCGCTTTGGCAATGCGTATTGGGCATTACAGCATCGCTTCGGCGTATTGGTTGAAACGCATTCATGGAAACCCTACGCACACCGGGTCAAAACAACCTTTGACACCTGTCTGGGTTTACTCGAAGCGACTGCAGAAAATGGCGCAGGTTGGCTTGCCAGTGCCCAACGTGCTGACCAAGACGCCCTTCAGCTTGGAGGGAAAGAAGTGGTCTTGCGTTACACCAACAGCAAGACAACTCAAACTATCGATTTTTCAGGTTACGCCTACGTGCGGGCCATGAGTGACGTCAGTGGCAAATTTTGGGTGCAGTACGATGAGTCAAAACCTGAGATTTGGAAAATGCCGCTGCGCATGGAACTCCTTCCATCGCTCACCATCAAAGCACCTCAAGTGGGCTACATTATTTCGGCCTCAGCTGCACCTGAGCTGGGCCCTAAGTTACGCGCTCATGGGCTTGGGTTTTCAATTCTCAAAAAGGCAACACCGCATCACCCGGTTGAAACCTTTCGGGCAATTTCCCCAACGTTCAAGCCCACGTCTGTCGAAGGCCGAATGACAGTCACCATGAAAGGCGCATGGCAGGCAGCATTCGAAGACATCGCCGCGGGCTCGCTCTTCGTTCCCATTGGCCAGCGGGGTGCAGAATTGCTGATGCACCTGCTCGAACCCACTGCTCCAGATTCGTTCGCCGCTTGGGGGTTCTTCAACGCGCATCTCGAGCAGAAAGAATATCTCGAAGACTACGTCACTGAGGCCTACGCCCGAGAGCGCCTCAAAGATTCTTCGCTCAAACAAGACTTCGAGCAAAAACTCAAAGACCCAAGTTTCGCCAAAGATTCATCAGCGAGGCTCGGCTATTTCTCGTCAATTCACCCCACTGCAGACGCGCGCCTCGGCGTATTGCCGATTTACCGAGTCACGACTCCGCCGCAGTGAGTGAAAAACTCATCGCTTCGATTTCTTCTCAAATGTCACCGTCACATTGGTGGTGATTCCACCTCTTACCCACCAATGCCCGTGCACCGTCATCTTTCGTGGGGCACACGCTTTGACCATGTCATCGAGAATTTGGTTGGTGACCGCCTCATGAAAGGCGCCTTCATTGCGAAAGCTCCACAAGTACATCTTGAGTGACTTGAGCTCGATGCACTTTTGGTCGGGCACATACTTGATTTTGAAATGCGCAAAGTCAGGCTGACCAGTCAGCGGACACAGACAGGTGAATTCAGGGCAATCAAATTCAATCTCGTAGTCACGAACGGGAACTGGGTTTTTAAAGATTTCAAGATTCTTAGAAGGCTGTGAAGGCATTGCGAACCCCTCTAGCCAGCTTTGGGCCAACGGCGCAAATAGCGAGAGCACGGGTCGCCTGAAGAGGCCGCCCGGCACGGAGGTCTGTGACGACGTACTCTGTGATGACATCGAAGGTTCTCGATGGGAAAGCGCCCCTCAAGAAACAGAAGAATCAACGAACGACATCACTGAGTACGTCGCTGGAGACCCTCGCCGGGTCGAGCTGGGGTGAGGTCTTTGGCGATTCAACCAACTGCCAGTATCTCCTCGCCAAGATTGCTGCATCTGGATTCTGCGAGGAAATTCCGGCAAAGAAAGCCTCAACGTGGCTCCTTCACCTGCGATTTCGAGCGCCGTCGAGATTCTTCGTCACGGAGGCCTCATCGGACTGCCCACTGAAACGGTGTACGGGCTCGGGGCAGATGCCTCGAATGAACTCGCCGTGCGTCGAATTTTCGCCGTCAAAGGCCGGCCTTCCACGCACCCGCTCATCGTTCATCTCTCAAGTCTCGAGCGCGCGCGGCAGTGGGCACAAACACTGAGCGACAGTGGGGAAATACTCGCTCGCACCTTTTGGCCAGGCCCACTGACACTGGTAGCGAAGCGAAGCAATCGAGCCTCAGACATCGTCACCGGAGGTCAAAACACGGTCGGCCTGCGCGTACCGGCTCACCCGCTCGCACTCGAACTGTTGGAAGCATTTGGAGGGGGAATTGCCGCTCCATCAGCCAATCGCTTCGGCAAGGTGAGCCCGACAACCGCAGCCCACGTGCGCGAAGAACTCGGCGAAGAAGTGGACTTAATTCTCGACGGCGGGCCATGCGCCGTGGGCGTCGAAAGCACCATCATCGACGTGAGCGGCGAGTTTCCCCGAATGCTTCGACCGGGCGGAGTTTCACGAGAAGCCATCGAAGCCGCACTGGGAAAACCCCTCGCCGTCACGCCTCACGCAGACGACGTTCGCGCACCAGGTATGCTCGAATCACACTACGCGCCGAGAGCGGGGTTACGGCTGGTTTCCAAAGAGCTCGTCTTTGCAGAAGCATCACGTCATCTCCAAACCGGTACTCGGGTCGTCGTCCTTGCGCCGAGTGCCATTTCTCTCCCAGAGGGCGTCACTCGACTTTCCGTCCCCGCTGATGACGCGGGCTTCGCGCAGGTGTTGTATTCGCGACTGAGGGAAGCCGACGCTGTAGGCGATTTGATTCTGGCAGTCCCACCCCCTGAGTCTGGGTTGGGTTTGGCGGTCAGAGACAGGCTCCAAAGGGCGGCAGCGCCCCGTCAACGCACTTCTTGAGCTTTTAACCAGAAGATGGGGCTTGGGGGAGGCGCGGCGAATTCGTAGGCTGCCGGCTCCCGATGAGCGCCCCTGAAGTCGACCCGTTTAAAACCCGCTCGTTGAACCTTCGTTTTGCTGCCGCCGAATTGTTGGTCGGTCACTTGCCGCCGTTTGTCGCCAGCCGCGCGCGTTCGCGAGTGCTTCGTGCCGCAGGCATCGACTTGGCGATGAGTTCAGTCTTCTGGGACTTTCCCACCATCATCGGCAGCCCCGAAGGCTTGGCCAAGCTGCACATCGGCGAGCGCTGCGGGTTCAACACAGGTTGCTTTTTCGACCTCGAAGACGAACTGTTCATCGATGAACACGTGTCGGTGGGTCACGATGTGATGTTCCTGACGCGCAGTTGGGAACAAGGCGACAGTCGGCGACGGGCCGCTCGCCCCTTGCGTGCGCCAGTGCGAATTCACAAAGGGGCCTGGCTGGGTGCGCGGGTCACCATCATGCCCGGAGTCACCATCGGGGAAGGTGCGGTTATTGGCGCCTCAGTCGTAGTGGACAAAGATGTCAGCCCCAACACCTTGGTCATGGGCACCCAAAAAATTTCATTGGCGAAGTGGCGCACTGGTTTGTGAAAGGACTCAACATCGTGGTCGATCGAAAAGCTGCTGTTGAAATCATCTATGCCGCATTGAAAGAAGTGCTCGAGCAAGCGGGCGTGAGCCCTCTGCCTACGCTCACCGAAGAAACGGTCATCGTGGGAAAGGACGCGGTGCTTGATTCCTTAGGCGTGGTGTCTCTCATCGTCGAAGTGGAACAAGGTCTCGAGCAGAAACATGACGTCTCTTTAACGCTAGCCAGCGACAAAGCCATGTCTGCCAAGAACAGCCCCTTCCGCACCGTGGGCGTGTTGGCGGACCACGTGCTCGAAGTCATCAAGGAGGGCGCCGCCCATGGTTGAACAAAAGGTGATGCTCATCACGGGCTCGCGTAAAGGCATTGGGCGACACTTGGCAGAAAGCTACGCTCAGCGAGGCTACCTCGTCGAAGGCTGCAGCCGCGGAGACGCAGGCTGGGAAGCCCAAAACTACCGTCACACCAACGTCGACGTCGCCGACGAAAAGTCGGTGAAGCAGTGGGTCAGCGGCATTTCTAAACGACACGGGCGCATCGATGCAGTGCTTAACAATGCGGCCATCGCCACCATGAATCACGTGCTGCTGACGCCAGCGGCGACGGCCAATCGCATGCTTGAAGTCAATGTCACCGGCACGATGCTGGTCTGCCGCGACGCAGCCAAAGTGATGATGCGGCGAAAGCATGGTCGCATCATCAACTTCACCACCATCGTGGCGCCCATCGCTTTGGCAGGCGAAGCCATTTACGCCGCGTCGAAAAGTGCAGTCGTCACGCTCACTCGTATTTTGGCTTTCGAGCTGGGCCAGTGGGGCATCACCTGCAATTCATTCGGTGCGACGCCCATCATGACAGACATGATTCGCGGTGTTCCGCAGGGCAAAATTGACGCCGTGGTGCAGGGCCTGGCCATCAAGCGATTGGGTACGTACGGCGACTGCACCAATGTCTGCGATTTTTTCTTGGCGCCAGGCAGCGACAACATCACCGGCCAAGTGCTGTATTTGGGCGGCATCACGTGAAGAGTTGGCTCCTCGAGCGCATGCACGGCTGGCCAAACGAACCAGCCCTGGTGTGGGCCGGGGTGCCCACCACTTACTCAGAATTGCTGACGAGCGTGCAGCACTGGCTTGCCGAGCTCGACCGCTACCAACTCGGCGCAGGAAGCGTGGTGGTCATCGAAGGTACATTTTCCCCCAAGTCATGTGCCTTGTTGCTTGCGCTGCTCGAGGTAAAAGCCATCGCCGTACCGGTGACCCCAGGCCAGCGGGTGCACCGGGCTGAGTTTGCTGACATCGCTCAGGCGCAAGCCACCGTCGTCATCGATGCAAACGACGCAGTCAGCATTGAAAAACACGAACGCACCGTCACGCACGCGCTGACGGTGAAACTTCAAGCGCGAGGCCATGCGGGCTTGGTTATTTTTTCTTCGGGCTCGTCGGGCGCAGCGAAGGCCGTACTGCATGACTTCGAAGCGCTGCTCGAAAAATTCCAAAAACCTCGGCAGAAAAAATGCGTGCTGACTTTTCTGTTGTTCGACCACATCGGAGGAATTGACACGCTGATGAATACGCTGGCCAGTGGAGGCACCGTTGTCACCACGCCCAGCCGCGACCCCGAAGTGGTGTGCGAGCTCATCGCCAAACATCGGGTGCACACCCTGCCCACTTCACCCACATTCTTAAATGTGTTGCTGCTGTCTGAAGCATACAAAAGACACGATTTGTCTTCGTTGCAAGTCATTGCCTATGGCACTGAACCAATGCCCCAGACGACCTTGAGTCGTTTGACTGAACTCTTCCCTCAAGTGAAGTTGGTACAAACCTATGGGCTCTCAGAATTGGGCGTGTTGCGTTCAAAATCAAAGCCAGACGGTTCGCTTTGGTTGTCTTTTAGTCACGAAGGGTTTGAGACGCAGGTGCGCGATGGAGTGCTCTGGGTGCGCACTCCGGCAGCGATGCTGGGCTACTTAAATGCCCCTGATTTGTTTGACCCCGAGGGTTGGCTCAACACGCAAGATGCGGTTGAAGTTGACGGCCCGTATCTGCGCATTCTGGGCCGGGTGTCTGACCTCATCAACGTAGGGGGCCAGAAGGTGTACCCGGCAGAAGTTGAAGCAGTATTGCTCCAGCTTCCCAATGTGGCTGACGCGGCAGTGTATGGAGAAAAAAGCCCCCTGATGGGTCACTTTGTGGCCGCGCGAGTCAATCTGATTGAACCTGAAACACTCGACGCTTTTAAGAAACGGCTTCGCGCTTTTTGTCGCGAACGTTTGGCTCCGTACAAAGTGCCGGTGCGCATCGAATTGACGGAAGAAAAACAATTCAGCGCCCGATTCAAAAAAATGAGAAAGCCTTCGTCATGAGCAACTGGTTCACGCGAATTCAAGAGCTGGCGGCGCAAGAATTCGAAGCGTTGCACCCGCGGCTCGAAGTGGCCAACGCGTTGGGCAGGCTCATTCCCCACGGAATCGCTAGTGGGCTGCGCGGTCGTCTGTTGGAACAGGTGGGCTTCAAAGTCGGCGAGGGTACCGAAGTGTACGGGCAGCCACGCATCACCGGTGGCCCTCGTTTGGCAGACAACTTGCGCGTGGGCAGTCACTGCGTCATCGAGGTGGGTTGCACCTTTGATTTAGAAGACATCATCACTTTGGAAGACGGCGTGACTTTGGGTCATCAAGTGATGATTCTCACCAGCACCCACGAATTGGGTCCGTCGATGCGTCGCGCAGGCAAGGTGACGCGGGCTCCTGTCACCATCAAAGCGGGAGCGTGGGTGAAGCCCCGCAGCATCATCCTTCCCGGTATCACCATTGGCGAGGGCGCCGTGGTCATGCCCGGCTCGCTGGTGAACAAAGACGTGGCGCCCAATACGCGCGTCGCGGGCACTCCGGCTCGGTTGGTGGAAAGTTTGCCATGAAGAAGCGGCTTCGGGTCGCTGTGGGGTTGGTCGTCGCAGTGGCGATGGGGCTGGCTTGGCGTCTCACCGCGCCACAGGTTTCACGTTTCATCTATGCCACCGGCACAGCACAGACAGATGTCGCGACGCTGTCTGGCTTTACCCCGTGGAACGTCGAAGTCGCACCCGGTGTCACTTTACGCGGAGTGCGCAGAGTGCCTTCAAAGCCTGACGCCGAGTGGGTTCTTTTTTTTCATGGCAATGACCCCGCTCAATTGGCGACGGGCGCAGCCTTATTGCAGCGGGCTGTTGCCAATACAGAGATAGGGTTGGCGACGGTGGCTTACCGTGGCTTCGATGGCTCAAGCGGCGAGCCATCACCTCAAGCCTTGCGAGAAGATGCGCTTCAGATTTTCCGCGCCCTGGCCGTACCTGCGCAACGCGTGCGACTGGTTGCCTTTTCATTCGGTGCACCCGTGGCGATATTTCTTGCGGCAGAACTGAGCAAACAAGGAACACCTCCAGCATCATTGACGCTGCTGGCTGGGGCCGCTGAACTGGCGATGTTGCCGAAGGTACCGTGGTCGAAACTCTTGAGGGGCGACCTCTACCGGGTCGGGGCAGAGCTCGACGAAGTGAAATGCCCGGTGCGGTTACTTCACGGGCTCGATGACACCACGCTTCCGATACAGCATTCACAATCACTGGCCACTCGACTCGGCTCGCGCGCGACGCTGGTAGAACTTCGCGGCATCAATCACGTGACCATTTTGACAGAGCCGTTGTCTTTGTTTGGGAACTAATGGCCGTCTTGCCGTGGCTCGAGAATCAAGAAGCCGCAGTGACGCTCGGTTTCATTGAAAAGACTCAATTCAAAGCATTGGGTTGTGACAGGACAAACTCAGCAATTTTGGCTTCGAACCGGGCTCCGTCGGTTCGTTCCATCAAGTATTCCCCCCGCATGGTGCCAAAGGGTGTTTTCAACATGGCCCAGCTGGTGTACTCGAATGAATCACCAGGTTCGAGGCGTGGTTGTTTTCCCACCACGCCGTCACCTCGCACTTCTTCCACTCGGCCAGTGGCATCGGTGATGACCCAATGACGAGAGCGAAGCGTCGCCGTACGGGTACCTTCATTGGTCAACGTCACCGCGTAGGTAAAAGCCCATTGCCCGTTGTCGGGCGAGCTGCGCTCAGGCCAATACACTGCTGTTACGGTGACTCGAACTCCCTCTGTATGCGTGTTCGACATTTTAGTGTTCTCTGACTTTTGGTGCCGTCTCGGACAACTGCGTATCTTTGGGTTTGATGAGCATCGAAACCACAATCGAAATGGTCAGACTCAGGGCAATCACGCCCAGCGAGGTCGCGATGACCAACGTCTCATGTTCATGTGCCCAATCAGAAAATGCGGTCTCGAGAATCAACTTGACGCCGACGAAGGCCAAAATGACGCCCAGGCCAATCTTCAAATATCGAAACTTTTCCATCAGCGAACTGACTAAGAAGAACAGTGACCGCAAACCCAGAATGGCGCACGCATTTGAAGTGAAGACGATGAATGGATCTTGGCTGATGGCCAGGACGGCCGGTATCGAATCAAGGGCGAAGAGAAGGTCTGTCGTTTCAACCACCAGGAGCGCCAAAAAAAGCGGCGTCACCATCAACTTGCCGCCTTCGCGCACGACAAACGATAAGCCGTGCTCTTGCTTCGTGACTGGGAGCACCCGCCGGCCCCACTTGAGTATCGGGTTTTGCTCAGGCTCGACTTCTTCGCCAGCACTGCCTGTGAAGAGCAATTTGTAGGCGGTGTAGATGAGAAACACCCCAAAGACGTAGAGCAACCACTCAAAGCGAGCCACCAGCGTAGTGCCCAAGGCGATGAGAGCGCCTCGCAGAATAAAAGCGCCGATGATGCCCCAATAGAGCAACCGGTGCTGCGCTCGATTGCTCACCCGAAACGCTGAAAAAACAACCAGAAATACGAAGAGGTTGTCGACCGATAAGGCGTATTCGATGACATACGCGGTGATGAACGGAATCGAAGCCCGAGCACCGTATTGAAAGTGCAAAAAGCCGGCGAAGCTCAGGGAAAGACTGACCCAGATGGCAGTCCAAACTCCGGCCTTCTTGGCAGAGATGTCTTTGCCTCGAGCGGCGAGCAAGTCGATGGCGACCACCACGAGTGCGCCGAGCAAAAATACAGTCCACAACACGGGAGTGCCCACCCGCACCCTCTAAGAGCGTGAGGGCTCGCGGTCAATCATCACTTCACTTCTACCCCACCAGTCGCAGCACCATGACCGCGTGTTCGGGCACCTGAATCGAGTCTCCCGCTTTCACCAAAAGGGGCGCTTCGACTTCCTTCACGGTCGTCAGCAGCAGTTCCCACCCCACCCCCCACGACGAAGGAGGCAAAGCAACTTTGACGTCGTGATTTCCCGCGTTGAAATACACGAGCAAGGTATTGCCGACCAATCGATGGCCGGTGGGGTCTCTGGTGGTGATGGCATCGCCGCCCAAAAACATGCCAAAGCAACGCAGCGTTTGGTTGTGCCAGTCGTCGTGGCCCAACTCTCGCCCTTCTGGGTGAAACCAGACCAGGTCGCGAAAACGAGAATCGTCGAGAGATTCGCCTAAGAAAAACGTTCGCCGCTGGAGCACGGGTTGCGAACGACGCAACTTCACCAATTGGCGGGTGAAGTCGAGAAAGGCCTTTTGTCGAGGGGAAAGATTCCAATCAACCCACGAGAGTGCGTTGTCTTGGCAATAGGCGTTGTTGTTGCCTTTTTGAGTGCGCAGAAATTCATCACCTGCCAGCAACATGGGCGTGCCTACAGATAGAAACAGCGAGGCGAGTAAGTTGCGCGCTTGGCGGTCTCTCGCCGCATTGATGCGCGCGTCATCGGTCTCGCCCTCGACGCCTCCATTTGATGACTGGTTGTCATCGGTGCCGTCGCGATTTTCTTCGCCGTTGGCTTCGTTGTGTTTGTGTTGATAGCTGACCACATCAGCGAGGGTGAACCCGTCGTGACAGGTGACAAAATTGACCGAGGCACTGGGCCGCCTTCCTGACACTTTGAAATAATCAGAGCTGCCCGACAACCGAGAACCCAGGTCGGCGACCTGCCCTCGGTCACCCTTCCAAAAGCGTCGCAGCGTGGTGCGGTAGCGATCGTTCCACTCTGCGAAAGGCATCGGGAAATTGCCTAGGCGGTAACCATCGGGCCCGAGGTCCCACGGTTCGGCGATGAGCTTGACTCGAGAAAGAATGGGATCTTGGTAGAGCGCTGCGAAGAAAGCGGAATTGGGGTCGAACTCGCCAGAAGGCCCGCGCGCCACCGTGGGCGCTAAGTCAAATCGAAAACCGTCGACATGCATTTCGCGAACCCAAAAGCGCAGTGAATCAAGCACCAGTTTGAGTACCAAATTGCGATGCGTTGCCAGCGAATTGCCGCAACCGGTGAAGTCACGAAAGCGGGCTCTATCTGCCTCGTCGAGCCAATAGTAGGTCGCATTGTCGATGCCTCGAAATGACAAGGTCGGGCCAAGTTCGCTGCCTTCACAGGTGTGGTTGTAGACGACGTCGAGAATCACCTCGAGGCCAGCCGCATGGAGCGCACGGACCATTTCTTTGAACTCACGAACCTGTTGCCCGCGGTTGCCTGAAGATGAGAAGCGTTGATCAGGCGCGAAAAAACCCAACGTGTTGTAACCCCAATAGTTGGTCAGCCCGCGTTGCCTGAGAAAACCTTCGGGCACCGATTCATGTACCGGCAGCAACTCAACACTGGTCACGCCCAATTCTTGAAGATGTTTGATGACAGCCGGGTGAGCCAGGCCCGCATAAGTGCCACGCAGTGCCTCAGGAACTTCAGGGTGCAACTTGGTGAACCCCTTCACGTGAACTTCGTACATCACCGCTTTTCGCCAAATGACCTGAGGCCGCTCTTCGCCGCTCCAATCAAAATCGTCACTCACCACCACCGTGCGCGGCACGCCGTGAGCCGAATCGGTAGGGTCGAGAACTTCGATGTCATTCGAGTGATGCCCTAAAAGAGGCGAATTCCAATCAGGCTTGCCCGCAAACGCCTTGCCATACGGGTCCATCACCAATTTGTTTGCGTTGAAGCGATGCCCTTGATTTGGCGCCCAGGGGCCTTGAACGCGAAAGCCGTAGAGCGCTCCCGCTCTCAGCCCGGGCACGTACCCATGAAACACGTGGTCGGTCTGGTCTCTTAAGGGGAGCCGCGCCAGTTCTCGCCCGGGCTCGTCAGCATCGTAAAGACAGAGCTCTACCGAACTGGCGTGAAGAGAAGCCAACGCAAAATTGACGCCTTCTTTGTCGCAAGTCGCTCCCAAGGGGTACGGCACACCCGGCCAAACGTCGAACTGATTCATGTGGGGGCGACTCTATTCTACGAAGGTGGCCTAAGAAGACCGATAACTCACTGAAAAAAGAGCCCGCACACGCTCACCGACGCAAAAACAGACATCATTGTATGTCGATGTCGCTCACTCAGCCGACCACAGCGCAGACATCACACCTGAGGGCCTTCAAGAAATACAAACAACGACTTGACCATCGGGTCGAAGCCGCATTTGCTTCGGCCTGCGCCGTCTTCGGGGGTCTACGCAGAAAACACATTCGCGCAGACCGGGTCCACATTCATGCGCTGGGGGAACACTCATTTATCAACGAGACACATACATCTCTGCGTCTCTGAAAAAGAGAGACCACACCGAGCGAGCGGAGCCCGTCGATGGCTGACCATGACCCTCGTCTCGACATCGCGCTCGAGCTCATGCTGAGACTGGCTCAACCTCACGAAATGCGCCCCCCTGGGCCCGAGAACCATGACGAGCTCAACACCATCATTGCTGGGCTGAGAATGCTCGCCGAGGGGTTTTCGACCGAGCCCTCTTTACAGGGTTCGATGAGTGCAGAACGTGCAGATGCTCTCGCAGCGTATGAGTATGCGCCCGCATTGTTGTGTTCGGTCGATACTGACGGCTCGGTGCTTCACTGCAATCAGACATTTCTTGATGCGCTCGGCCTGCCACGTGAAGAAGTCGTCGGCCACCTGCTGCCTGAACTCTATACATCTATCGAGTACGAGTTCGCTCAAGCGTGTTTGCGCTCCCTGAGTCGAGACGAGCCGCTGCCTGCGCGCGACCATCAGCTCACTCGCAACGGGAAATCTCCGCTCATTGCTCAACTCAGCGGCCATCGCGTTTCAACGCGCCCGGGTGAGCCTGGGCGAATGCGGCTTGCATATCGAGACGTCACCGCCGAGCGCGCGCTTGAGCTCCAATTGGCTCAGTCACAAAAGCTCGAAGCCATCGGTCAACTCGCCGGTGGAGTTGCGCATGACTTCAACAATTTGCTCACTGTCATTCAGTCGACGGTCGATGTTTTGCGCGACGAAGTGAAGTCGCCTCAAGGTATTGAAGACCTCAACGAATTGACCTTCGCTGCCAAGCGAGGCGGTGAGTTGGCCAATCAGCTCCTTTCTTTTGCACGACGAAAACCCGCTCAGCACATCACGATTGATTTGGCCGAACTGCTCCAACGAATCATTCGTCTGTTGAGTCGAACGCTGGGTTCAGCGGTTGTCATTGACCTGTTGCTCGATGAACCGCTCTGGCCCATGAGAGGCGACCCCGCTCGCCTCGAGAATGCCCTCATCAATCTGGCAATCAATGCCCGTGATGCATTGCCTGGTGGGGGCCGCATTTCTATTCGCGCCTGCAACGTCACGCTCGATGATGAGCAAGCGCGAGTTATTCCCCAAGCGAAGCCAGGCGCATACGTGTTGCTCACCATCGAAGATTCCGGCACGGGAATGTCGCCTGAAGTGCAACGACGTGCCTTCGAGCCTTTCTTCACCACCAAAGAAGCTGGCAAAGGCACAGGCTTAGGGCTGTCTCTTGTTCAAGGCGTGGTGGAACAATTGGGAGGAGCCATTTCGCTGAGCAGCACGCCAGGAGCAGGAACTCAGTTCTCGCTCTATTTTCCTCGGGCTTAAGGCGCGTCACGCGCAAATTCCAAAGTCGCTCCGCCGGTCAGCTTTGCCGGTGAAATATCACCATGCATCATGTTGGTGAGCAGCTGCATGGTAGCGGCCGCCAAAACGAAATCTTCGACTTGAGGCGCTTCAGGTTGAGTGTTCACCAATCGAGTGACTATCGGAGGTCGAATGCCCAGCGGCTCAAATGACTGCGTCAGAAATGGGTCATCGCCCGCCAACACTGACAGACCGTTGAGAGGGTACGTTTCGCCATTCCAGACAGCGTCGAAAGCACGTGGGTCTTCATAGAAGGCGAACCCAAATTCAATACCCGCTTGGCCTAAAATTTCGATTGCGTGCGTGGTCGTCTTCCCTTTCTTTTTCTTCAGAACATGTATCGCCATTTCTGCTGGCGCTTCTTGCCAAAGGCGCATTCGGAAAAACGCCACCCATGCGCGGCAGAAACGGCTGAGTTCCTTGGGCCGCGGCAGTCTCAACAAAAAGCCCAAAGCGAAAGCGGCGCGATCGAGCAGTTGGGCCTCAGTTGGCTCGACCGCTTTCCAACCCATGCGACGACCGACCAGAGACAGTGATTCGTCGCAGTGAGCGACGCCCTGCACATGCGGCGAAAGCTCAGCTGCTGCTGCAGCCCATGAGCTTGAAATCCTTACAATGAATTCACCGTCTGGCAGCATTGCCAGTATGGCGAACGCGGGGCCCTCGCCAGTCGTCAATGTGCCCAACGGCAACACCATCGTCTTCATGAGTTCCTCTTGGCGCACATTGTTCACTTTTCTGTCGTCGCTTGGCAGCGCGTATCGCCCAAAGACGCATTAACACCTCGCTGATGACCTCTTCAATCTCGCGCCCTCCATTTTCTCCTCTCGTCAAACAGTCACCTTCAGCGCCGGGGGCTACGACTAAAATCTCTCAAAACGAACCCAGTGCACGAGAGGTTGACACCTTCACCAAACCTGAACTCGATGTCTTCAATGCGAGCAAAGACTGGGTCTCTGATCAGCTCTTTAATTCGCTTCGTCCACGTGCACCGGCTGAACAACTCCAAGGCCCGCAGCGCGTCGCGTATGGGCCGCTTGCGGCTCCACCCACCTTGAAACGGCCCGTGGTGATGATTCCTGGTTTAACCATGCCGGCCCAGAGTTTTGACCGCATGGGGAATCAATTGGCGAGCCAAAAAGCAAATGGGCCCGTCGCGGTCTACGTCGCGTCGCAAGACACTTTTCGACTGGGAGATCAACGCGGCCGAGAGATGAGTCTTCGCGAACTCAAAGACGCGAAAATCTTTCAAATCGAATACCGCGACCCCTGGGGTGCACCTTCTACCAAAGCGCCCCAGATTGCTCGTGCGCTTGAACGCATCGGGAAAGCCACCCAAAAGCCCGACCTCGATGTCATCACCCACAGCGCGGGAGGAACCGACTTCCGCCTCTATCTCAATACCCGCAACCCCGAAACCGGCCCCAAAGTGAACCGCGCAGTCATGATTGGCCCCGCTTCACATGGCACGTATATGGGAAACATCGGAGCCGTCGTCGGAAACCCCATCAAGAATGTTGACGAGGCAGGCAGAGAACTCGCCATTGGCTCAGAGCTGATTGCTCGGCTCAACCAAGATTGGGACCGACAGCGAAGCCAGGTGTCACAGGGAATGACCATCATCGGAACCACGGGCACGCCGACGCTCGGGCCGAAAGCGGGTGTGTTCGAAGATGGTGACGGCTTCATGCCCACCTCGCAACTCGACATGCCTCATACCGACACGGTGCTGATGGAAGGGCCGCACAACACCGCGGCAGCGCATCTGTGGCAGGTTCAATATTCAGGGGTCATCAACGCGGCCTTCGACGTGCTGTCTCGTTGAAGAGGTGCGGGGAGGAAAGCTGCGCTCATGCTCAGCGCTATTCTTGATCTGCATCGACTATTCGACTGTCGACTTTGGGCTGAACACCCAAAGAAATCATCCAATCAATATACGATGTGACGAGTACTGACATTGAAGTGGTGGCACAGTCACTTGAGCGGTGTACCCCGATTTGCCGAAGTTCTCCGCCAACGCGAACGAAAGTGGGGCCCCCAGAATCGCCGTTGCAAATAGCTCCGACACCCTGCGTTTTTACACTGCTGCGGCGGGTGTCGATGGAACTGATAGCGACATTGATGGCACGAAGGGTTCCGCGCTCGCTCCCGTTACTTTGGTATGAGGTTTTTCCATAGCCAGCTTCGATGGCTGGGGTTGTTTTGGTGATGCGAAGACCCTTCGCCAACGTGACTGGCTGATAACCATCGGGGAGCCCTCCTTCAAAAGTAATGATTGCCAAATCGACACCAGGGGCGGCTTGGGTCTTGGTGACGTGCCGAAATTCAGTGTTTGAATTCACGCTCACCGTAAACCCTATCGAGAGATCTGACACGCCATTGACCCCGAAGAGGCAGTGGCCAGCAGTGAGGGCATGCGCCTTGTCGAGGATGGTGGCGGTGCAGCCATATTTGCCGTTAGTCGACAATGCGTAAAATATGACGGTGTGCCGGGCGATGTCGCTATCGGGCGAAACGTTGAACCCGTTCACGATGGGGAATCGGTCTACGCTCGACGATTCAGCATCAAACGTGGCTTGGGGACCGCATGCTTGAAAGAGGCCTGCGACAATGATTGCCAATAGTCGAGTGTTTTCATTCATGAGACAGCAAGTACTCTGTGCACTCAATGGCGCAAAGAGATTTGTACAAGCATTGGGAAGCCAAGCTAATGCATTGTGAAAAATGTAGAAAAGAACGAATCATGACGTTGCGAGAAATAGTTCTTTCGACATGCCGACTTCACGTGCTTCTACTGAAAACGTGCCCCAGGGTGAGCACGCGGCGGTTGCGCTATTGAGCGAACGTGCCAAGTTGTCGCTCTTGAGGCGGGGGCTCATCATGTTTTTCATAGCGTTCCAGCCTGTTTCATTTCGAAACACGCAACCGCGTACCTGATGCCAGCCCCGCCCTGTTCAATTGGACTATCGCTTGCAGACCACTGCCCCGAACCCGTTTTCCAAGGAGATCCTCTATGTCTACCGTTCTGATGAGTCTGGCGCTGTGCCTGAGTGCACTGCTCGAAGAGAAGGCCGTCCTCACAGAGCCGCCGATGGTGCCGCCCCCTATCACCCGCGCTACGCCTGCGAAGGTGAAGGTCGAACTGGAGGTCATCGAGAAAGTGATGCAGCTCGCCGACGGTGTCGACTACACGTTCTGGACGTTCGGCGGGACGGTGCCGGGGCGCTTCATTCGTATTCGTGAAGGCGACAGTGTCGAATTTTGGTTGGCGAACCACCCCAACAACAAGCTCCCGCACAACATCGACCTGCATGCGGTGACAGGCCCGGGCGGCGGTGCGGCGAGCACCTTCACGGCGCCAGGCCACAAGAGCCGCTTCACCTTTCAGGCGCTCAACCCGGGTCTCTACATTTACCACTGCGCAACTGCGCCGGTCGGCATGCACATCGCCAACGGTATGTACGGGCTTATCTACGTGCAGCCGAAGGTTCCGCTGCCGAAGGTAGACCACGAATATTACGTCGTGCAGGGCGACTTCTATACGGACGCAGACTTCGGTCAGAAGGGCCTGCAGCCGTTCTCGATGAAGCGCGCCATCGATGAGCGACCCTCGTACGTCGTGTTCAACGGCAGCGCGTTGTCATTGATAGGTGAGCGCGCGCTCAAGGCCAAGGTGGGCGAAACGATACGGCTCTTCGTGGGCAACGGAGGCCCGAACCTGGTCTCGAGTTTCCACGTTATCGGCGAAATCTTCGACACGCTCTACGCCGAGGGCGGCAGCATCGCCCAGCACAACGTGCAGACCACTCTTATCCCCGCGGGAGGCAGCGCCATCATCGAGTTCAAACTGAATACCGACGGCACCTACATTCTCGTGGACCATTCCATCTTCCGTACGTTCAATAAGGGTTCGCTGGGCATGCTCAAGGTTGAGGGCCAAGCGAAGAAAGACATCTACTCGGGCAAAGAACTCGATGACGTGTACCTCGGTGACGAGTCGGTTGCGACGTCACTCAAAGCCAAGCGCAGCACCACGCCCGAGGCGACCGGAAAGCCCGACGGGAAGATGTTGTTTCTCGCCAACTGTTCGATGTGTCACCAGGCCGAGGGCCAAGGTGTGCCAGGCGCGTTTCCCCCGCTAGCGAAGAGCGACTTCCTCGTGAACCTTGCGAACACCAAGCGCGGCGAGCTGGTCGAATTGGTGGTGCGCGGGAAGACCGGCAAGGTGACGGTCAACGGCAATGAGTACAACGGCGTGATGACGCCCGTCGCGGGGCTCGATGACGACGAGCTTGCCTCCGTGCTCTCGTGGGTCAGCAACGCGTGGGGCAATAAGGCACCCGCGTTCACCGCAGACGAGGTGAAGAAGCTTCGGGCCACACTGCCTCCCCTGAAACCCGCAGCACCGACCGAGTGACGTCGTGAACGAACGCGTTCTGATCAGCCTGCTGGTGTCTTCACTTGCACTGGCGGGCGAGGTCGTGACGCTGCCTGCGGGTCGGTATGCGCCGCTGTTCGGGCTCGACGTGGGCCAGTCGAGCTTTCCGGTCGCGAGCTTCAGGCTCGACGTGCGGCAGGTATCGCGCGGCGAGTTTGCGGCGTTTCTCGAGAAGAACCCGGCGTGGAGAAAGGACAAGGCGCCGATGACACTCGTTGATTCGCGGTACCTCGCCAGTTTGCGGCCTCTTTCCCCTTCAGAAGAGAAGGACACCAGTCCCATAACGGAAGTGTCGTACTTCGCGGCACGCTCGTACTGCGAGAGCAAGGGAGGCCGGCTGCCCACCACGCTGGAATGGGAATACGCCGGCGCTGCCGACGAGACCCGCAGCGACGCCTCGCGCGACCCCGAATTCGCACAACGTATTCTTCATTGGTACGGCAAGCCCAACACCGCCAATGATCTCGAGCAGTCCGGCAGCCCACGCAACGTCTATGGCGTCGAAGCCATGCACGGGTTGACGTGGGAATGGACTTACGACTTCAACGCGCTCTTCGTCTCGGGCGACAACCGGCAAGATGGTGACGCCAACGCGAAGTTCATGTGCGGGAGCGGGGCGACCGGGAGCGCGCGCCGCGAGGACTACGCCGCGTTCATGCGGTACGCGCTCCGCTCGAGCCTCACGCCGCGGATGACGCTTCCACGACTTGGCTTCCGCTGTGCTTACGAGGTCACACCATGAGGGTGATGCTGCTGGTGGGGCTGTTGAGCTCGTTCGCCTTTGCGGGAGAAGACACCCCAAAGAACGTGTTGTCACTCGAGACCAAGTGGCGTGCGGAAAATGGCTCTCGCATCTCGCTAACGTCGATGAAAGGTAAGACGTACGTCCTGACCTTCGTCTACACCTCGTGCGCTGGAAGCTGCCCGCTCACCACCCGCAAGTTGAAGCGGCTTGATGCAGCGCTAGTAAAGGCGGGCAAGCCGCTCGAGTTGATCGTGGTGAGCCTCGACCCCGAGAAAGACACCCCCGAAGCACTGGTCGCCTACCGCGCGCGTTATGGGCTCGAAGAATCGAAGCGATTTCGCATTCTCGTAGGGGCCGAGACCGAGGTGCGCACGCTCACGATGTTGCTGGAATTCAAGTACACGAAAAACCCCGAGTCGGGTGTGATCATGCACGACAACGCGGTGTTTCTTGTCGGGCCAGATGGCTCGGTGAAAGCGTCGATGTCGTCGCTTGATCAAACGATGGATGTGTTCGTGGCAGCGGTAAAGAAGTGATCACTCGAGGCCGTAGGTCTTGAGCTTACGCCACAACGTGGTGCGCCCGATGCCCAGCACCCGTGCGGCGTCGACCTGCTGTCCGTGGCAGGCCTCGAGGACCTGCACCACGTGACGTTGCTCGGCTTTCTCGAGGGTCACGAGCTCGCGTTGATTGATCACCCGTGCCGTAGGCGGCTGACCGAGTTCCTCCGGCAGATGTTCGATCTCGATGAGTGCGCCACCCGACAACACCGCGCCGTGCTTCACCGCGTTCTGCAGCTCGCGCACGTTGCCGGGCCACGGGTAGCGCATCATCGTCGCATTGGCCTTTGGTGAGAGCCCCTTGGTGTGCCTCTCGGCGTCGAGGAACATCGCCACCAGCATCGATATGTCTTCGAGCCGCTCCCGCAGCGGAGGCACCACGAGCGTGAAGACCTTCAGCCGGAAGTAGAGATCTTCGCGAAAGCGCCTCTCGGTTACCGCGGTCTGCAGGTTCTGGTGCGTGGCGCAGATGATGCGTACATCGACATGAATTGGCACCGACTCACCAACGCGACGCATCTCTCCGTCTTGCAACACGCGCAACAGCTTCGATTGGAGCGGTAGCGGCATCTCGGCAATTTCATCAAGGAACAGCGTGCCCTGATGAGCCGTTTCGAAGAGCCCCTTGCGCGCGATCTGTGCCCCGGTGAATGCGCCGCGGGTGTGGCCGAAGAGCTCTGACTCGAGCAACTCTCCAGGCAAGGCCGCGCAGTTCACCGCCAGAAAGGGCTTGAGGTTGCGCGCGCTGTTGGCATGGAGCGACCGAGCGACGACTTCCTTGCCTGAGCCGCTCTCACCGCGCAGCACCACCGTCGCGTCGGTATTCGCCACCAGCGCCGCACGTTGCTGCAGCAGCTTCATCGCCGGGCTCCGCACGACCATGCGTGCGCACCGCCGCCCAGTCGGCCCAGCGGGGACCGCACGGCACAACTTACACAACGCACCTCCATTCTCGAATGGCGTCTCACAGGAATACGGGACAGAAGCGTCGAAGTGTTCACCCATGTTTCAAACTGGAACATGGCCGATTTCCGCCCCTCGCACAAGGCGTAGCGCGAACATCCCCCGAGGGTCGCCGAAGCTCTGAAGGTCATAGTCGATAGTCCCCCAACACCTTGGGCCCGATTCAGAGCTGTGTGCCCGGCTCTACATGAGTAGCCGCCGTGACGTAGACCATTAGGGCTGGCCCTATCGGCTCAGTAAATTGTGCCGGGGCAGGTGAACCCGTTAGCACCTCCACCCATTGCAAAAGCCTCTTGCTTCTGAGAATGACCGCTGAGGCAGTCAATGCACCTTTCAAACGACCAAATCACTCTTTTCGTGAGCCACACCGCTTCAGAAGATGAATTGGCAGACATTGAAAGACACCTTGAAGATTGCAATCAATGTCTGAGTTTAATGAGCCAAACAGCCCGCGCTTCGTTGAGAACGACTGAGCGAGCTCGCTACCATCTCTTGGGTCTCATTGGTGCTGGTTCTATGGGTGTCGTCTATGCGGCGTACGACCACACGCTGCATCGAAAAGTAGCGCTGAAGCGCATTCGCGGTCAGGTCACTCCAGAACGTCGTCAGCGATTGCTGACTGAAGCACGAGCCGCGGCGCGACTGAGACATTCCAACGTCGTCACCATTCACGATGTGGGAGAAGACGCTGAAGGTCTGTTTCTTTCGATGGAGCTGCTCGAGGGCGTCACTCTGCGGGCCTGGCTCAAAGAAAGACCACGAGCACGTCGAGCCTTGCTCCAAGTTTTTCTGTCCGCAGGGGAAGGCCTGGCGGCAGCGCATCGAGCTCAAGTCATCCATCGTGATTTCAAACCAGAAAACGTGATCGTCTACAAAGACATCGCAGTGGTGACCGATTTTGGTCTCTCGCGGGCTGCTGGAATTGATGAACACGCAAGCGATGATGCCGTGGTTGGAACGCCTGCCTACATGGCTCCCGAAGTCTGGGTTGGCAACATCGCCAATGAAAGAAGCGACCAATTCTCATTTTGCGTTGCACTGTATGAGGCACTTCTCAATCAACGACCGTTTTCGGGTAGCACCGAGCGAGAAATTCACCAGTCAGTCAGTGCTGGAATCAAACTGCCTCGCACCTTGCCTCTCAAATTAAGACAGGTTCTCGAACGTGGCTTGAAACTTCGCCCCGAAGACCGATTCACTTCAACAGACGAAATGCTTACCCAACTGAGGGCTGTGGTCCGACCTCCTCGCTCGAGGGGAGCTGCGTTAGCGGCTGGAGTAACCGTAGCGCTAGCGATGATTGCAGTGCTGGTTGTGAGCGGCACGTTGAAGTCTCGTGCGTGTGCGCAGCCTCCTGATGCGTGGACTCAGCTGTGGACTGTGGCTGTACAAGAAGAAGTTCGACTGTCATTTAGAAATACCCAGAGAACGTACGCCGACGAAACCTTTGCTTCAGTCAATCGAGCTTTCACTCATTTTGTTCAGGGTTGGTTAAGTGTACGCACCCAAGCCTGCGCAGCCACGCATATTCATGCACAACAATCGACGGAGCTGCTCGACAGACGTCTGGCCTGTCTCAATCGCAGACTTTCCGACGCGCAAATAGCGGTTCAGCTCTTTCAAACCGCAGACGCAGAAATTGTAACCAAAGCGCTTGATACCACTTCAAACCTGCTTCGCCTGGACGATTGCTCCAATCTCGAAGCTTTGCTTGGACGGCCCGCGGTGCCCAATTCTCCGGAGGTCACTGCTGTACAACAAGAACTCGCCCGTGCAGTAGCTCTTCAAGCCTCAGGAAAATTTAGTGAGGCTCTGCGTTCAGCTCAAAAGGCGAAGGACGCAGCAAAATGGGGTTCACTCATTGCGGAAGCTGGGTTGCGCATTGCAGAACTGCAGCAAAATGGAGGTGATTCTGAACACGCAATTGAATCTGCTGAACGTGCCATACAAGACGCAGATAAGAGTGCGGACGATGAAACCCGGGCCAAGGCGGGCTTCATTCTCACTTCTTTGAAAATAGAAGCCGGGAAGTTCGACGATGCCGACAAACACCTTTCAGCCGCACTTTCGGCTCTCAGTCGAGTTTCTGAATCACATACAACTCGTCTTCAAAAGTTGCATCTCTTGGTGTTCTATGCACTATCAAAAGGCAAGTTCGAAGAAGGTCTCCAATATTCTTCTGAGCTTTTGTCGGTTGTGGAACGAGAAATACCTTCTTCGCCTTTGGCCATTGCCAGGGCAAAGCTGAGGCATTCCCACATGCTCGGTGCTTCTGGAAAATTGACCGAGTCAATGGCTGAACTCAATTCAGCCGCTGCTCTTTTGGAAGCCGAAGTCGGCGCGCTTCACCCCCTGTTCACCGATGTCTTGAGTACTCGCGCTCAACTCAGACTTCATTTGAGTCAGTTTGAACTTGCCATTGACGATGCAAAACGCTTGTTGGTACTGGTACCCAGTCAACTCGGCCCGGAACACCCACAGTTGGCATTTACCCACTACATCTTGGCTGCGTCAGGGGCGAGTTTGAATCGTCCTCAGGCAGAGGTTTTGCCTCATTTCAAACGTGCGCAAGAAATTACCGAGAAGTCTCGTGGGTCACGTGCTCCATGGCTGTTTGTCATTCGTGGAGAAGAAGCCAATTACTTGGCGTCTCAAGGCGCTCGAGCTCAAGCCGATACAGCGTTCGCTTCAACGCTCCGGTTCGGAGAAGAAATTCACGGGCAGACCAGCCCGCTCCTTGGAGATATTTTGGTGCAGAGCGGGCTCAATCGCTTGAAGCTGAAAGATGCCAAAGGTGCGGAAAAATTGATCGAGCGCGCCCTCACTTTGAATCGAAATTCTGGAATACAAGAGAACCCTAAGACGTGGGAATTTCGGGCCGCTTTGGCTCAAGTTCGTCTTCACTTGAAGAACTGGGTCCAGGCCAGAAAGGACCTTGAGCACTTTGCTGCGCACCCCACCCTTTTCAACGACGACATCGTTCCTCAGGTGTACGTCACTTTGGCCGAAGCGCTTGTTGCTCAGAAGCCTTACGAGCCACAGCGTGCTTTCCAGCTGGCAACTCGAGGCAAGGAGCTTTTTGAAGGGCTTAAGCTCAGTCGCGAGCAAGCAGAGGCAGAAGCACTTATTCGAAAGATTCAGTATACCCAGCTCGAGCATCGGAAAAACTGAGTTCAAGTCGATCGTCTGCCAAACGCAACAAACTGTCTAGTTCTGTTGCGCTCAAACGCAGGTGAGTCATTAATCGCTCGCGTACGTCGGCTAAGAGTTGCGTTCGGCCCTGCGCTATCCAGCGGGCGACAGTAGAGCGGTGTACTCCATACATTTGACCGATTTCTTCAATGTTCAACCCTTCGAGGGTGTTGAGGCGAAGCACGGTTTTCACTTTTGGCGGCAATGAATTGATGGCCTCGCGAAGTGCGTTCTTAATTTCGACTCGACCTTGAAGATGTGCCAAATCGGGGTCTGAATTGTCGATTTGAATATCGAGAATTTCTTCCAACCCAAGTACAGATTTGTGAGTGATGGCATTTCGGCTCAAGTCGATTGCGACTCTCAACGCGGCCACGGTAAGCCAATTTCGTAGTGAGCCTCTTCCCGAATAATCGAGAAGAGAGGGACCGTGCGAATCTGTACCCATCAGAACATTGGTGAGAACAATTTGAAGCGTGTCATCAAGGACTGCGGCGCTTTCGAATTCTGGAAGAAGCCGCTTCTCGAGTGCGGCCCGGTGCGTTTGAACCAGTGTTTCGGCAGCTCGAGGAATGTGCGCCGTGCAAGCACAAGCCAAGAAGAGATCTTCAATATGTAAGCTTTCGAGAACATTCGTGGGCGAAACCCGGCGAGCAAGAAATGACAGGAATACGCTGACCGGCAGTGACAGTTGATGTCTTGCTTTAGCTACAGAGAGGACCGTCTGCAATTGAACAGACAGGTCTGACTGGGCTTCATAGATGTGGCGCACCGAAGGGGCGAGCGCGGCGATGAACTCTGTGGCGAGGTCTGACTCCGGTTGCATCGAGAATTCCTTTAGCAGTCTTCACACCGAAACATTTCTTCTAGATGCGACAAACGGTGAACTCCTTCCGTCATCCCTCGGTAAGGTTTCTTCTTCCGTGGAGTAGATATGCGCAGACGCATCACGAACTGGTTGCTTTTGTTGGCAATAATGTCCTGTGGGACTTCTCAGAATATTTTAGATGGCGGCAACCCAGGCGGCGGCGCTGGGGGAGGGGAGCCCTCTTGTCATTGTGATGTTTCCTCCAACGGAATTGGAAAGAGACTCCTCTGTGCAGAAGAGGCGTGCGTAAACGGCAACAAGTTTGCGTGTAGTGCGGGTTACGCGCAGGTTGTCAATTTGGGTGCGTGTCAAACAGCCAACGGCGGAGGCACAGGGACGGGTGGCGGTACGAATGCCGGCGGTGGCACGAATACCGGCGGTGGCACGAATACCGGCGGTGGCATGAATACCGGCGGTGGCACGAACACCGGCGGTGGCATGAATACCGGCGGTGGCACTGGAGGCGGAACAGGCAGCCTGTGGACGGCAATTGCTTCACCTACTACCTCAAACTTGTATTCAATTTCTCTCGATGCGTATGACGTTGAATCAGACATCGTGGTAGTCGGAAGCGGGGGGTATTGCGGCACCTGGAGCGGAAGTTCTGGGTTTCCGTGGCACTCATGCGCCTTATCGAATTCCAGCGGGAAGCTTCTGACTTCGGCTGCATCTCGCGATGAAGCCACCGTCGTGGTTTCTGAGTCGGGTGGAGTCTGGGTGTATGACGATTTCCCCAGCCCACCTGCACGGTGGCGAGCGCTTACCCCTGAATTGAATACACCACTTCGTGCGGTTGCGAACGTTGCTCCATTTGAATGGCTGGCTTTTGGCGACAATGCTTCGGTCTACTCGGTAAAACGTTCAAGCCCTCTCACGGCGATGCCTTTGACGGGTGGGCCTGGGGGCATTTCGTATCGAGGCGCGCACGATATCAAGGTCGATGGAGATGCACATGTCTGGGCGGTAGGAACGCAGGGAACTATCGTACACTATGATGGTTCTACAGCTTTCCCCATGCTCTTATCAGAGACATCATCTACAGCTGAGACACTTAACGCTGTTCTGGTTCTCGGTAATTCTTTTGGGATTACAGAAGTCATCGCGGTTGGAGATCACGGAACGGTGTTGAGCAGGAACGATCAAGGCCTGTGGAGCAAGCAATCAACGCCAACCACTGCCGCGCTGTATGGTGTGTTTGAGGGTTCAGGAAGCGATATCTATGCTGTGGGAGCAGGGGGAACAATTCTGCGTCGTGCTCAAAGTGTTTGGTATGAAGAAAACAGCGGCGTCACCACCACGTTGCGCAGCGGCCTCACTCGTCTGCAGTTCACTTACTATTCCTTCTACGTCGTCGGCGACAACGGCCTCATTCTTCAGCAGTAGCCGGGAATGAGACCATTCACTTTCGGGTGACGACCACTGTTTTCCCACGCACGCGGCACGGAGGATGGCGGAGCTGATTAGAAGCGCGGCACGGTGCTTCGCCGCCGACCATGAAAAACCCCCGAGAATGTGAC
>JAYUVR010000044.1:0-2027 GCA_043753955.1 Archangium sp.
GAGACACTCTTGGTGCCTCGCCCGTTGCGCCCATTTGGTGATTTGCGCGGAATGTTCGAGCCGGCCACCACGGGTTCATTGTCAGGCGGTCTCGAACTGGGCGGTGGTTTTGAACTTCAGTGGTTTCGAGTGGCCTTGTTCGCGCGGCTGTTTCCAAATTTTGGGGTGACGCCCCGTTTTCAATTGGCGCTCCCGGTGTTGGAACACATCAATGTGGTTTTAGAATTGGGGCTGCCGATGAATTTTTTGTCTGGCGGGTTTGGCCTGGGCATCGGAGGAGGCGGAGGGGCCGAGTATTACCCGTTGAAGTGGCTCGGGGCCTACGTACTCATCGGAGGAAGCCATCATTTTTTATGGCCAAATCGCAACGACCGCACCGCCTTTACCGCCACTGGCGGCATTCGTTTGCGTATTCCTTGATTCGCTTTTCAGTCGTCGCCGGCCAGTTCGTTCAGCACTTCTAAGTCAGCGGCGCTTTCGAACTCTTGAAGCAGTTCAAGGTTATCGACGACTTCGAGATCTTCTCTCGTCATCATCGATTGGCCTCCGTCGAGGGCTAGCAATAGACCCAACACCACCACCGAATTCATCGGCGACGCTCTCGGGCTCGTTCGCGCAATTGTTGGCGTTGCTCTTGGGAGAGATTGCGCCAGCGCTGAAGATTCTCTCGCCATTGTTCTCGTTTTTCAGGGTTTGCTTGCAACCACATGCGCATGCGGTGGCGCAATTCGCCTCGCCGTTCAGGGTCGAGCTTTTTGCTTTCACGCAGGCGCTCGCGCAACTCTTGACGTTCTTCTGGTGACAATTTGGCGAAGGCTTTCAAATTGTCGCGCACTCGCTGTTGATCTTCTGAAGACAGTTGTTTGAAGCGCGCCATATTCTCTTTGATTCGCTGCTTCTCTTCCTCAGGCAATTTTTTGTACGCCTTGAGTTTTTCTCGCAGCACCTGTTTCTGTTCTTCAGAAAGCGCGTTGAACCGTTCGACTTGCTGCGCTTCTGCTTGAGCCAGAAGGCTCGCCGCCATCATCAGCATCATCAAAAGGGGCTTCATCGGGGGGTCTCCAATTCGTTCAACGTCGCCACCACTTCGAGGTCTTCTGCAGAATCGAAGTCGACCAGGTCGAGGTTTTCCACGAGCTCAAAATTTTGGGCGAGGAACAGTTTTTCTTCGTCTGCAGGCACCGCGTCGTCAACGGTGCCGGGCTGCACCACCATCAGCGTGACGGCCGCGGCGGCTGCGAGGCCCAACGCCGTAGGCGCTAAATGGGGAAACCGAAAGAAGCGTTCGCGCCAGCTCGGTTCTGCCACCGCTTCCAATACAGACCTTCGCAAATTTAAAGGCACAGCCACGGGTGCGCTGTTTTCGACGACTTCAATGCTTTTTCGCAGCCGTTGCTCAAGGCGACGCAGTTCAACATCTTGGCTGAGCGCAATTTCCATTTCGCGCGCTTTGTCTGCTGACAATTCGCCATCGATGTAAGCGGTCAATTCTTTGTGAAGAGAATTCATGGTGCACTTCCTGTGAGGCTGGTGTTGGCGTGGTGTGCTTCGAGGTGACGCAGTACCTGCAGCGACGCGCGGTGAATGAGACTTTTGACGGCGGCCTCTGACGCTTCAAGCACCTGCGCAATTTCTCGGTAGGCCATGCCTTCAAAACGACACATGGCGAAGGCCGCTCGTTCGCGCTCGCTCATGCCGAGCAATGCACACTGGAGCGTGTGTTCGAGCTCTTTGGCTTCCAGCACTTGGTCCGGCATCTCACCCGCATGCCAGGGCGTATTTTCAGGTGAGAGGTCGTCGTCAGCCGTGTCTTTGTGTTCGACCCGCTGGTTGGGTTTGCGCAGCTCGCTCAGACAGGTGTTGGTGGCGACTCGAAAGAGAAAAGTCTGAAAGCGAGCCGTCTGTTGATAGCGATTGGCGCTCTTGAACAACTTGATGAAGACGTCTTGGGCGAGTTCTTCGGCTCGATGTGCGTCGCCGACGAAGCGATAGCAAAAGCGAACGACCCGTTGCTGGTGGCGATCAAA
>JAYUVR010000045.1:0-21994 GCA_043753955.1 Archangium sp.
GCGGGGTCACCCCAGAAAGACAATTCCCAATCGAGAAAGACGATTGACGGTGAACTTCGACCGGGTTTGTTCACGCGCAGCAAGTTGGCTTGGCGTAAATCTCCATGCAGCAACGCCGTTTCGCTTTCTCTTTGTTGCTGCACCGAAAGCGCCTGCAACCCCATCATGGCTGGACCATCGGCCTGCACTGAGGCGAAGAAGTCGACGGCTGCGCTTGAAAGCCGCGCGTAGAAGTCGGGGCGCATGCGCAAGAAACATTCGAGCAAATCAGACTCATCGCGAAAGGCGTCGGCCAAGGCGTAGTGCGAGCGCCCCTCCCGACTCATGCGGTGAAGAAAACCCAGCGCGTTTCCCAATTTATCGGCCAAGGCGTGGGGGTAGTCGCCTGAGCGCCGATGAAAATGATGCAGCGTTTCGCCGTGCGTAATCCATTCAAGGCCTAAGAGCCCGTGGGCGGGGTCAAAGGCGAACACGTGAGGCAGGTGGAGCGGACTGCGAGGCGTCAACGACAGCGGTTCAACCCGCTCAAGCACGCTGCCTTCTCGAAGCACGCCGACGTTGCCGGGGCCGTCAGAGATTTTGACCAGCACCCGCTTCTTCCCCGTCTTTGTCTTACAGACGACGGTACGGTTTTTTGACGGAGGCGGTGAAGTGACAGTGGGGTCTCGCACCAACCCGAGCCCGGCCAAACGAGCATCGAGTTCATGGTCAGTGAGAGGGGCGCGCATCGATTGAATTCTTCTGCCGGGCTCCGGCGCAAGCTGCAAGTTTCCCGTGAGAGCTCAAATGCTAAAATTCTGGGCTCGAGCGTTTGTTGCGCACGGGTTCTGCGGTGTCGCGGACGATGACGTCGCTGGTGGCTGCTTTAGGCTCATGGTCCCGAAGGGGGTTTGTTTCTTGTCGCCCCGCTCGGGTCGGCCGAGGCGCAATTTTGGCCGCCGACTTCGGGGGCAAATTTTGTAACGGCGTCAATTCGTCGAGGGGCTCAAGGTGTTGAGGGTGAGCCGCTGGTACGGGCATCAACGGGCTTTCTTCTGCGATGGCATTGCCTGAAGGCGCCCCTAAAAAACCGACCAGCGTCAGCGCCAACAGCCCCAAACCAACGACTACGGCCCATCGCAGGGGAAAACGAGATCGAATCGCCGCGAATTCTGGCTCAGAGAGACGTTTGGCGCCGTCGATGAGCAGTTGAGGTGCAATCGAGAGCGAATCGGTAATGGCAACCCAAGGCGCGCTGCTGACTTGAGGAATGCTGGGCTGCGGTTCAGCATCGCCCGATACAATGTCTTTGCTCTCAACCTGCAGTACGTCGGGCGAAGCGGTGTCTTCTTCGGGCGGCGGAGGCGGCGGTAATTCGCTCACCAGGTTCGCCACCACCTCTTCCACGGGCGCGACGGGCAACTCACGCGTCGGTGCACGCATCGCTTCGACTTGAGATTTCATCAGCGAATCGGCCGCCGCTTGAATTTCGGGTGGCAATCGCACCGAGGGCATGTCGGGCACGGTGGGTAACACGCCTTGCCCAGGCACCATGGAAAAGGCGATCGCCACTTCGCGCGCGAGAGGCCTTTGTGAGGCTTCGGCGCAAACCATTCGCGTGAGCATGGTGGTCCATCGTTCTGGCAACGACGAGGGCACTCGGGGAACCCAGGTGCCATGAGCGACCAAATCGATGACGCCTAAGGTGGTAGCCGCTGTCGGCAAAGGTGCACCTGCGCAGACACACAAAATGGTGCCCAAGGCATAGACGTCAGCTTCTTGACTGGCTCCAGCGCCACGAGCGCGTTCAGGGGCGAGAAAGGGGGCGGTCTTCACCAGATTTTGCATCAACCGGCTTTCACCTCGACGGTCGCTCAGTCGATTGGCGATGACCAAGGGCACGTCCCACAAGATGGCCTTACCTGAAGGGTCGACCAGCACTGAATCACGGCTCATTTCTCCGTGCACCACACCTTGTTCATGCAGGGTTGCCAGCGCGTCTGAAAGTTGAGCGCCCAATTTCAACAACAGACTGTTTTCCAGCCGTTCTTCCCCGCGAGCACAGAGGGTTTCTCCGGCAGGAAAATCGAGTGCGACGAAAGCAGACGCACCCACCTGCCCCGTCTGAAGAATGCGCGGCAGGGTGGGGTGCGCGGGGAGCTTTTCACACGCCTTGACCGCTGCATCGCCGTTGGCATCAAGGGGCAACCAGCGCACGGCCAGTCGATCTCCTGAGATGGTGTCTTCCGCACAATCGAGGCGACCGATACCGTCACATCGAAGTGGCGCACGAATGCGAATTCGGGGGTCCAATTCATTCATGGGCTTTTGAACTCCCTTTCTCGGCCGAAGACTGCTCGGCTGAAGTCAAACTTTGAGCGTGCTTGATCAAGCCTTTTTACGCGTACCACTTTCACTTCTGGCTGCACACCTCTGGCGACCACTTTTGCCGAAGATTTGAGAAAGTCGATTCTTCACAGCAAATAAGAATCTTGGCTTCTTAGTGCCTCTTTCGAGAACAGGAAAGGTTTGGGAACAGTGGCGCTTCGCCCAGCTTGGGTTATGAGCGCCTCGCATGAGTGACAAGTCGGCCTTCATCACGCGCGGCATTACTGCCTATGCGCGTCTCCTCGTTCGGTTCCCAGGGAAAGTGTTGCTCACCCTGTTGGTGCTGGGAATCGGTGGGGCCTGGCTCACCAGCCGACTGACCATTGAATCAGATCAGCTTGCCCTCATCAGCCAAGAGCTCACTGAAGTCAAAGAAGTCAAAAGAGTCATCGATATGGTGGGTGGGGCTGGCTATCTCCAATTGGCCCTGCGAGCCGATGACCCCGACGGTCTCAAGAAGCTCGCTGACGCAATCAACGAAACCTTGACCTCCGCCAAACAACCCGATGGCACGCCATACGTTCGATTCATCACTTACAAGGTGCCGATTGAATTCGTACAAGAAAACATGGTGCTGTTCATTCGCACGGAAGATTTGATCGAAGGCAAAAAGCGCATCAACGCGTATTTGAAAGATCAACTCAGGCGAAATAACCCGTTCTTTATCGAGCTGCGCAAGACCGAACCGGTGAAGCTCGATTTGACAGACCTCCTCGATAAATACAGTTCAATTGGCAAGAAGAGTATTCGAGACGACTACTACATCTCAGATGACAAAAAGATGATGATGATTCTCATCAAGCCGATGTGGAACTCGACGCTCTTGCCCAAGACAAAAGCGTTTATCGATGCGATGACTGGCAACGCTCCCCTCGGCACGCAGGTGACGTCTGGGCTGTTGTTCGATGCGGCCAAAAAAGTGGGCGTCGAGTTGGTGGAAGATTACCAATTGATGGGTGACAAGAAGCGCGTCGCGTTTGGGTTCACCGGCTCGTACAAGACCAGCGTCGATGACAACTACGCGATGATGGAATCGCTCGACGATGTGTTTCTGTTTGCGTTCAGTTTCATCGTCGTCATCACCATCGCCTTTTTTCGCAAATGGGCGCCTACCGCTATCGTCATTTCAGGCATGGCCTTGGGTACCATTCTTACCATGGGTTTCGCCCGGCTGACCTTGGGTGAATTGAACATGGTCACCAGCATCATCGGCGCCATTTTGATGGGCTTTGGCATCGACTACGGCATTCATTTCATCTACCGCACCCGCATTGAGCTGGGCATGGGCAAAGCGTGGGACAAGGCCATCACCGATGCCATTATCAATGCAGGTCGGCCGGCCCTCATCGCGGCCATCGTGACGGCAGGCAGTTTTTTTGTGTTGCTGGTTTCGCAGTTTCGGGGCTTTTCTCAATTCGGGTTTTTGGCTGGCTTTGGCACGCTCATCATCGGGTTGACGCTCTTTTCGTGGAGCCCCGCCATCTTGGCCTTGGTGGGTCATTGGCGAGCAGACATGCCGGCCAAACTTATCGGAGTGATGGCTCCGCCGACAGCCGATATGATGTCTGGGAAGACGCGCATTCCTTCCCCGAAATTAATGTTGGCAGCAGCCGTGGGCGTGGTCGGCTTGGTGTGTGCCTTTGCCGTGCCGTGGACTGATTTCCCCATTCCCAAAGACAGAGAGATGACGTTGTGGGAACGGTTCAAGGGGGGGGTGAGATTTAATTACAATACCCGCGCGCTCGCACCGGTTGATCAACCGTCAATCAAGTTGCAAGACGAAATCAATGAGCGTTTTCAAATCAGCTCTGACCCCATCGCCGTGTACACAAAGACGATTGAAGAGGCGAAAGACATCTGGGACGCGATGACCAAAGACCCAGATTACAATTTCACCGTCGACACTTCGAAATACCCCACGGTTGATCAAGTGGTGAGCATCTATACTTTTACGCCTCCGCCGAAGACTGCTGAGGCGAACGCGAAGGTGCTCGCCGAGTGGCGCGAAGAACTCAAAGAGATTGAAGTCGAAGCACTGCCGCCAGAAATGCAAGAGAAGGCGGGTTTTTTCAAAAGGGTGCTCGAGAAGAAACCCTTTGGGGTGCATGAAGTACCTGAAGTGTATGCGAGCCTCTTTACCCACTTACCCACCACCAAGCCTGAGAACCACGGCTACCTGACTTTTCTCTACCCCAAAGTCGATTTGTGGGACGGGCAGAATCTGCTGCGCTTTGCTGATGAAACCAATCTCATCGAAGGCAAGAGTGGAAAAAAATACCAAGCCGCCGGGCTCGCCATTCTTTACGCGAAGCTGGCGCGCATCGTGCTCTTCGACGGCAAGTTGACTGTACTGCTCGCCGCATTGTGGATTTTGGTGATGCACTACCTTGATTTTCGCTCGGTGAAATTGGCGTTGGCCTCGGTCCTGCCGCTGGGCATCGGGTTGTGGATGATGCTGGGTCTTTTGAGCATCACCAACCATCGACTCAATTTTATGAATTTAGTGATTTTGCCTATTCTGTTGGGTTTCGGGGTGAGTCACGGTTTGTATTTATTGCATCGGTTTCTCGAAGGCACCTCGCCCGTTGTGGCGCTGCGTAGCGTGGGCGCCGCGGTGGCGAGTTCGACGCTGACGGCCATCGCCGGTTTCGCTTCTCTCTTCTTCGCCCAACATCAGGGGCTTCGCAGCATTGGTTATGTGGCGTGCCTGGGTCTGGGTACCACGCTCATCGTGAGCTTTACCGTGCTGGCCGCGGTGCTGCAGATTATCTATGACCGTCAAGGCACCCAAGAATTGGGTCAAGACGAGAAGCCCTGATGAAAACTGGGAGCTATGGTAGCTAGGTGAGCCCCGCAATGCGCACCGAAGAGAAACCTTCTCTGCAGGAGCTGTTTTCGAAACGCGTGGTGTTGCTCACCGGCAAAGGTGGGGTGGGGCGCTCTACATTGACGGCCGCACTGGCCACGGTGGCGCAGCGACGAGGTCTCCGGGTGTTGGTGTGCGACATCGGAGACGACCCCAACGACTACTCGCCGCTCGCGCGGCACTTTGGCAAGGAGCGATTGCCTTACGCCCCGGGGTTTGTAGTGCCTGGGATTCAAGGGGTGATGTTGCAGGCCCGCACGGGCCACGAGCTCTTCTTTAAGTCCGTGCTTCGTTCAGGCACGTTGGCTCGCGCGGCGCTCAGTTCAGATGCGTTGCGGCGGTTGCTTTCAGCAGGGCCTTCGTTCAAAGAGATGGGCGTTTTTTTTCAGCTGCTCACCCTTTTGCGAGCGCACGCTGCTGACGGGCAACCTCTGCATCAGCTGCTGCTCATCGACATGCCGGCGACAGGGCATACGCTGTCGTTGACGGGCTTGCCTGATTTGCTGCTGCGGCTCATTCCTCGGGGGCCGATTGCGGCGGCATTGAAAGAAGGGCAATCGTACTTAAATGACCCAGCGCAAGGTGCGGCCTGGGTGGTGACCATACCCGAGACGTTGCCTGTCAGTGAGTGTCTCGAATTGCTCGAAGGCCTGCGTCAGACCGGCATGCCCACGGGTGGAATTTTGATGAATCGCATTCCAATCGACCACTTTACCGCTGAAGAGCGAGCAGCGCTCAACAGCATCTTAGAGCGAGTTCACCCCTTGGGCACCGAGGGCTTTCGAAGGCCGGTGTTGGCGCAGCGAGAATTCGGTCGACTGCGCAGTGGTACCACCTTGCCCATCGTTGAATTGCCCGAATTGCCTCAGGCTGATTTGATTCGGGCCTTGGCTGACGCGCTTGAACGCCATGGAGCTCGACCTTGAGTTCTCAAGCAGCCCGCATCGGAGAATTGATTCGTACTCGGCGAGTCATCGTCTGCTGTGGCGCTGGAGGGGTGGGGAAGACGACGACGGCTGCCGCGCTTTCGTTGGCCGCCGCCCGCGCAGGGCGAAGAGTCTTGGTGCTGACCATCGACCCTTCTCGGCGCCTGGCTGAGACCTTGGGTGTTTCACGCAACCCTCCGACTCCGGTGGCGGTGCCGGCAGATCGCCAAGCGGCAGCAGGCATTCATGCCCCCGCTTCATTGGCCGCGTGGATGCTCGACCCCAAATTGGTGGCCGATGAATCGGTGCGACGGTTGACCAAATCGCCCGAAGACGCCGAGCGGGTTTTGAGCAATCGCATCTACCAGCAAGTGTCGGCGATGGTGGCGGGCATGCACGAATACACCGCGATGGAAGCGCTGCATCGGCTGGTGGGCGAGGGCAAGTATGACTTGGTGGTGCTCGACACGCCTCCCTCGCGGCATGCGCTTGATTTTCTCGAAGCGCCCAGGCGTTTGTCGGGTTTGGTCGACAGCCCCGCGTTGCAGGCATTCTTACCTCGACGCGACAGCTTGGTCGCTCGCGCGGCTTCACGAATCATCGAGAAAATTTTGGGTGCCGTTTTTGGCGATGAGTTCGCGGCCGAATTGGTCAATTTTATGATGATGTTTTCGGGCATTTTCAGTTCGCTCAATATGGACGTGAAAGCCATGCGCACGTTTTTGAGCGGCCCTGAGGTGGCGTTTGTGTTGGTGACGTCGCCTGCTCCGTCCACATTGGCCGAAGCGCATTTTTTTCAAGAGAAGATGAAAGATTTAAAGCTCCCCTTTCGGGGGTTTGTGCTCAATCGCAGTCGAGCGCGCAATACGAGCAAACGGTGGCCCGATGAAGAATCGCTCGAAAACCTCGCGCCGCCAGGGTTGGCAGCCCTGCCTCGATTGCAGGCTTTGGCGCATGTCGAATTGGAAGCCGCCAAGCGCGATTTAGACTTGCTCACCGAGCTCGAGCAACGCGCCGGTGATGGAGCTACAGCGATGGCTGTGCCAGAACTGCCCGAAGGTGCCGATGACATGGTGACATTGCTCACCATTGCTGACGCGCTTGCCGCTTCATAAGCAACCGCGTCTTCTGGACGTACATCTAAAAAAAGGAAGAAATGAATTCTATCAAACGCATCGCCATCAGCACTGGAGGCGGCGACGCCCCGGGCCTGAATGCCGTCATTCGTGCAGCCACGCTGGCCGCCGTCAACCGAGGGTGGGAATGCTACGGCATTCGAGAAGGCTTTAACGGCATCTTCTTTCCTGAGCGATTTGCCGATGGGGGGCTCTTTCAACTGACTCGTGACCGGGTGCGCGGCATCGCTCACTTGGGCGGTACCATGTTGGGAACCACCAACAAAGGTAACCCTCTCAAGTACCCCTTGAATATGCCTGACGGCACCGTCAAAGAAGTCGACCGAAGCGGGGAAATTCTCGAGTTTTTTGCGAAGAAACAAATCGACGCGCTCATTTCGATTGGGGGTGATGGGTCGTTGACCATCGCTCATGCGCTCGCAGAGCAAGGGCTCAAAGTCGTCGGAGTGCCCAAGACCATCGACAATGACCTCGACAAGACGTTCACCACCTTCGGCTTCGACACGGCGGTGTCATTCGCCACCGAATGTTTAGACAGACTGCACACCACGGCTGAGAGTCACCAGCGTGTTTTTGTCGTCGAAATGATGGGCCGCTACGCAGGGTGGATAGCGCTTCACTCGGGTATTTCGGGTGGCGCGCATGCCATTTTGATTCCTGAAATTCCGTTTGATTTGGACAAGGTGGTGGAAAAAATCCGCCTGAGAGATCAAGTCGGTCGCGTCTACTCGTTGATAGTGGTGGCTGAAGGCGCCAACGTCATTCACGGTCAAAGAGCAGTCTTAAGCCCGGCGCAGGCCGGTCGTCCTGAGCGACTGGGCGGCATCGGTGAACAAGTGGCCCGCGTCTTGGGTGAGCGCACCGGCAAAGAAACGCGCACGGTGGTATTGGGTCACTTGGTCCGCGGAGGGTCGCCTACCTCATTCGACCGTTTGGCGGCGATGCGATTTGGGGCGGCGGCGGTGAGGGCACTTGACGAAGGCCACACCAACGTCATGGTCTCGCTCGCCTTTCCCAACGTGAAGTATGTGCCCTTAAAAGAAGTCGCGGGCCGAATGAAGGCAGTGCCTTTAGACAGCGACACCCTGCTGACCGGTCGCGATATTGGCATTTGTTTTGGCGATTAAAACCGAAGTTGGGGATAGGGCGGTGTCGGTGCGTGTGGACGCGCTTCATTTTGCGCCGCTGATACTTCCGGGCTTTATTCTTGCGCGGTGGGCATTGATTGGCCATTCTCTTGAAACGCTTCTCGTCGCTAACGCGAAGTTCTCTAGAAAAATGAAGTGTGGAATTGATGGGTCTGACCTGACGGCTTTCGGGGTGGGCAGGTCGATGGTGAGAAGAGACGCAGTTTTTTAAAACCCAAAGTCGTGAGCCTGGTTGTCAATTTTGAAGGAGAGCTGATGTCGCGCAGCCCAGCCGAGGCACCGCCAGCGTCGATAGAGCTGCCCTCGTTGGGCACGTTGCTGGCTAACCGCTATCTGCTGGAAGAACGCATTGCGGTAGGCGGCATGGCCACTGTGTTTCGCGCTCGCGACACGATGTTGGACCAACTGGTTGCCGTCAAAATCATTCACACAAGTAATACAGACATGTCGGCTTCTTCAGGTGGCCGTCTGCTTTCAGACCTTCGCTTAGAGGCGATTGCTTCAATGCGTCTGTCGCACCCCAACATCGTTCGCATTTACAATTACGAGAAGGGTGAACACTGGGGTTTTTTGGTGATGGAAAATGTGCTCGGCGAAGATTTGCGAGCCTACCGCAACCGGTTTCCTGATCGCCGAGTGCCCATACCCGAAGCGCTGCGCATTGGAGATCGCGCGCTTCAAGGGTTGGCGCACGCACATGGCTTGGGCATCATTCACTACGACATCAAGCCTGCGAACGTGATGATTACACCGGCGGGCGACATCAAACTGTGTGACTTCGGTCTTTCAGCGTTGGCAGCGTTGGCCCAAAAGGGTGAGCACCTTGATTTGGTGGTGGCGGGAACGCCCCAGTACATCAGCCCAGAAGCCATCAATCAGGGGCATGTCGATCACCGCAGTGACCTCTACTCATTGGCGGCAACGCTGTATGATTTGGTGGTGGGTATTCCTCCTTTTGGGAGAGACCCTGAAAAAGCCTATCGCGGTCATCTGCTTGACCCGCCTCCGGCGAGCCCCTTGCTGACGCCTGCTTTTCAGAAACTCCTTCATCGGGCTCTGGCCAAAAAGCCCACCGACCGTTTCGAGTCAGCAGATGCGATGCGTGAATCGTTACTCGCCCTTATCAATTCGAAAGATTCGCTTGAGGTCTCTATGAATGACTCCAATCCCAAGCCCACTCCGCCCGGCGGGGAATCATGGCTCGAGATTGAGGTCGAAGTTGAACAGAACAATGCAGGAGCAAAGCCGAAGGGCGCGGCACCTGCGGTCACTCCGCTGGGCCCTCCGCATTCCACGCCAAGAATGGGCGGTGCACCGCCTCCGCCGGTGAGTGCGCCTCCGCGCGCTTTGGCGCCGCCTCCATTGCCAACGTCTCGGCCGGTCTTGGCGCCACCGCCCGCTAGGCCCACTTCGCCTTCTTCTATTTTACGTTCTCCGACTTCTTCACCTGCTGCGCCCGCTGGGGCAAAGGCAGCTGCACCCGCGGCCGCTTCGAACAGTCCATTGAAAGGATCCAAGATGAAAAACCTGGAACAAGCCATCACTTCGAATCTAGGTCTGCAAGGAGCAGCCAGAGCCGACTCGAGTGGCAACGTCCTCGATGCGGTAGGCACTATCGACGGCGAGACGCTCGCAGCTACGGTCGCCATGTGCGCCGCTCCACTTGAACGCGCGACTGACCTCACCGGCCTCGGCAGTGTGACCGGCTGGTTTTTGGCTTCCAAAAAGGCGGGCTACTTCGTGCATCGAGAGGCCACGGGTTTTGTGGTTGCCCATAGTGGCGTGGCCAAAAACCCCGAAGGCACGATGAAAAAACTGGCTGCTGCTCTCGACGCTAAATCCTGACTTCTTTTTTTAAGAGACCAATCCCATGAACGATATTCTTAAAGGCCTCAACGAAATCAATGGCGTGATTGGTTCAGCCATTTTTGACAACGGCGACGAATGTGTTGCCCACGCCATTCCCGCTCCCTTCGAGCCCATCTTGTTGAGCAAGATGATGAAAGAATTTCGCAGTGCGCTCGAAGTGATGGGGAGCAATGACGACGCCAAAGAATGGACGCACCTACAAGTTGCGCTGGAACAAGGTTGCATTGCGCTGCGTGCGGTCGAAGACTACACGCTGATGTCGATTGGCTCATCGGCGCTCAACCCGTCGATGTTGAACATTGGCTTCACTGTCGCTTCGCTCAAGTTGAGCAAAGCCAAGAGTGAAGGTGCGGTTGCGAAATCGAGCAGCAAGAGTTGGGGCAGCAAATCGAGCGGTATGAAAAGCGCGACGTCATTCTCGGGTTTGACACCCATGAGCGACGGCGGCGTTCGCGTGCCCAACGCGGTAGGCCCTGCGATTATGGATGCGTTGTACAAGTTGTTGGCCAAACAATTGGGGCCTTTCGCCAAAATTGCGCTGAAGGAAGAAATGGCCAAATTGGGAGCGACGCCGTACACGATGGTGCCGCCTCAATTCGATGACCTTGTAAATATTTTGGCTCGGCGTCTTCCGGCTGAGAAACAGAAAGAATTTGTGACTCAGTCAAGGGCTTTGGTTGCTCGTTAGCCCTTTCGTGCTCGAGGCCCCTCTGGTGAGTTCGCCCGACAGTCCATCGATCTCTCCTGCGAGAGCATCGGTGCCTTCAGCGGTCAAACGTTCCCAGTCGGGAGAGGCTGACTTGCGTGAAGGCGACCGCATCGGTGATTACATTGTCGAACGACCACTCGGTGCGGGTGGGCAGGGCAGTGTGTATTTGGCGCATGACGCAGTGTTGCGCCGCCCGGTAGCGCTCAAGATTATTTCAGGAGCGGGTGAAGAAAATCTGTCTGCCGTCGATGAAGCACGAATGATTGCGACGTTGGATCACCCCAACATCGTGCGGGTGCATCACGTACAGCGTCATGGCGACACCTGGTTGATGGCCATGGAATACGTCGATGGCGCAGATTTAAAGGAACGGGTTCAACAGGTGGGTCCGCTCAGCCGAACGCGAGCGCTCCGCTTTGCAGCCGCTGCCGCAGAGGCCCTCGAGCACGCTCATCAGCTGGGCGTGATCCACCGCGATGTGAAGCCTCAAAATCTCTTGGTCTCGCGTACGGGCGCACTCAAACTGGCCGATTTTGGTTTGGCGGCTTTTATGGGTACAAACGTGGGTTCGGCTGGTTTGGGCACGCCCCAATTTATGGCCCCTGAAGTCTGGGCTGGTGAACCCGCAACGGCACAGACCGACGTGTATTGTCTGGGCGGAACATTGCTCTACCTTTTGACTGGCACTGCGCCTTTTCCGGGCAAGACGACGGATAAGCTCAAAGAAGCCCATCTGAAGCTCGTTCCGAAGTTGAGCAGCAGTTTGCCTGAAGACATTGCTCATTTGCTGCAGCGGTGTCTGGCTAAAAAGCCCTCTGCTCGCCCTGCGAGTGCGCGGGCATTGCGCGCTGAGTTGCTGCAATTGATGGGCGACAGCACTTTAGAACCGGCGATTCCGTTACCTGATGGAGAAGGTGAGTCGTTCGCGAACCTTTCTCAGCAAGCCCGGGTTGCCGCAGACGAAGCCGTGCTGGCGGCTCCTCCGTATGGGTCTGCTCGAAATCGATTGGCCAAAGCCCTCGAGACGATTCCCCCGGTGGTATTGGTGCATGGGCCTCAGGGCGAAGCCATTGAACGCGTCGTTCGCGCCGTGGTCGATGCGACGGGAGATCGATTCTATTTGGGCGCTCGCACCATGCTGACCGGCCCGGGTTCTCTGGTTGATACGTTGGCCAGCAACTTAAAATTAGGAAAACTGTCTCCTGCGACGGCTTTCACCAAAATTGTCACTGAATTGCAGCCTCGCCAGGGCGCCGGAGCAAACCCGGGGTTGATGCAGATTAAGATTCAACGAAAGCTGACCGATGCCGATGCGAGCGACGTCATCGAGTTGGCTCGCGCAGCACATGGTAAGTCGCTGGTGTTTCTGATTTTGGGCGATGAGGCGAGTGGCCAGAAGCTGTTTGATGCGTTTGAAGCAGCGCATCAAACGCCCTTGCTGCGAGAGGTTGAAATTCAAGAGCTCACCCCTGTTGAGACCGCTGCGTATGCGCGGTTGTGGAGCGCTACGGCCACCAACGATTCCATTCGCTGGACGCATGATGCGTTGCGGCTGCTCGCTCAGCTCGATTCCGCCCGCGCGGCTCCGCTCGATCGTCTCATTCAAAACGCCATCGCGCTGAGCCGATGGCTCAAAATGCCTTTTTTGACCAGTTGGTGCGTGATGGGTGCCGCGGTTCACCCGCGGTACATTCATTCTCTCGAAGACATTCTTCCGAAGTGGCGTGAACGGCCTTCATTATGGCCTGACGCACCTACGCTCAGTCTTTTGAGCAGCTTGAGGAGCAATATCACTGACGATGTTTTGAGCAGATCATGAAGTGAATGTTGGTTTTCCAAAATTCAATCACATCAGGGGGTGCGTCGTGTCTTCATTTAAGAATTGGAGTCTTCGTAGCAAAGTGATTCTGCCATCGGTCGTGACGATGGTGATACTCGCTTTGGGTTTGGGTTTTATGATCAACAAACAGCAGCGCGATTTGGCTGTTTCACAAGCCGGTCGAACGGCCCAAGCCATCGCTGAGCAAATCGGCGCTGACAGACAAGTCTATACAGACAAAGTCGTCGGTAAATTACGCAAAGAAGGGGTTGATTTTCTGACCGGCGACATGACGAGTTTGAACAACCCCAAGACAGTTCCGCTCCCGGCGTCATTCGTTCACTTGACGTCTGAGATCGTCAATAAGGCCGGCTTTCACAAGGCCGACTTGTTGAGTATTTGGAATATCAATGCCACCAAGAAGCCTCGAAATACCTTTGAGCAACAGGCTCTTGAAAAGGTTATTAATGCGCGAGATACCTTCCCTGAGGGTGTGATTGAAGAAGACGGGAAACCGGTCTTCAAACGGGTCAGTGCTGACGTTGCCAGTGCCCAGCTGTGTGTCGACTGTCACAACAACCTCGAAAAGAGCCCTCGCAAAGACTTTCGACTCAATGACGTGATGGGTGGCTTGGTGATTACGCTGCCGATGTCTCAGCCCTTTGACGACGCTCGCAACAACGCGCTCACTACCACCCTCACGCTCATCGGGGTGTTTGCGCTGGTGCTCATCATCATCACCATCATTCAAATTCGATACATCAGCACTCCGCTGATGGTGCTCGAGAAAGCGGCCGACCGCATTTCGATGGGCGAGATGGATGAAGTGGTCAAGGCTGAGTCTACCGACGAAGTGGGGCGATTGGCCGCTGCCTTCGAGCGCATGCGTTTGAGCCTGACGCAAGCGATGCAAGCGATGGAAGACAAGGAATAGCCTCGTTTCCATGAGGTCTCTTTCCCCAGAGGCGTGTAGAGCTCTGGGGTCAGTGGCCCTGACCGTCGCGCTGTGGTCGAGCGCTGCGGCTTTTGGGGCCGATCTCGTAGTCACCTTGCCGTTGGCCAAACCAGAAGATGCGCCAACGGCTGTCGTCTACTTAGACGAGGTGCGGGGAAAACCGGTGTTGCGGTCAGCCCCGGTCAAGATTTCGTTAAAGGACTTCAAGTTTACGCCACCCTTGATTGTGTTGGTGCAAGGGGAAGCCATCGACTTTAGAAACGACGACATCACTTACCATACGGTGATGTCGGTCAGCCCCGCGAAGACCTTTGAACTCCAGTACGCGGCCCAGGAAAACCCGGTGGTGCGCTTTGACCAACCCGGTGAAGTCAAATTGGTGTGTACGCTCCACGACAAGATGCGCTCGACCGTTTTGATACTCAAGAACGGGTATTACGCCCAACCCGACGCTTCGGGAAAGGCGGTGCTGAGAAATGTACCCAAGGGAACCTATGTGGTTAAGCTGTACAGAGTGAATGTCCCAGAGCAAAGCGTCACAGTGAAGGTACCGGCAAAAGCGAAAGAGTCGGTGGCAGTTTCGTTTTAGGTGGGGGCATATGAGAAGCCTTTTAACTTTGGCGTTGTTCGCGTCTGTGTCTGTTTTTGCGCAAACCACGCATCAGTCTCACGCCGAAAAGGGCGACATTCTGCGTGAGAAGCGAGACTTCAAGGGCGCTGAAGCCGAATACAGAGAGGCGCTTTGGTTCGACAAGAAGAACGCCGCTGCTTTTCTCGGTCTGGGTATGGTGGCCCATTTCAAAGGCGATTTCAAAACAGCCATCACTCAATACCGTGAATCGTTGGCTGTACTGGGCGACCAACCTGAAGCCAGACTTTTTTTAGCCGATGCCCTGTTGGAAAGTGAAGCCATCGAACCCGCGATAGTCGAATATAAGACTGCGACCCTCAAATTGAAGGGCGTAGCGCAGCTCCACAATAACTACGGGGTGGCGTTGGCCAGCAAAGGCGAAATGAAGACTGCGTTGGCCGAATTTCGTCAGGCCGCAGCGTTGACCAAAACCGGCGCTGAAGCAGATTTGAGCAAGGCCCCGCCGACCTGTGTCCCCAGCCTCTTTGTTCCTCACTTCAATCTGGCCGCGGCAGAGGCGAAGAGCGGAGATGCTGAAATCTCTCTTGTCGAATACACCAAGGCTGCCGCTGCAGGAGCTACTCGCGAAGGCTACGTACGGCTGGCACGGGCCATGAGAGCAGCGGGAGCACTCGAGACGGCCTCAGCTAATTTCGCGCGCGCGCTTCAGGTGGCGGAAGGGCCTTGTGTTGCCGAAGCGGCGAGCACGCCCAAGAGATTTCTGGTGAACGACAAGCAGACCACTTCGCTTACCGACATCTACTTCTACTTTGCCCAAACGCTGCAGGAACGAAGCGATTTGCCCAGGGCCTTGCTGCACTACCAAAAGGCACTTGCTTTGATTGGCACTGAAAAGGGCACCCAGGTTTCTGAGGCGACCCTGAAGCAGCGGGTGCAGACTCTAAAAGACAGGTTGGAACCGAAGAGCAAAAGTGACGAGCCCGCTGCAGGCGAACCCGCGATGAAGGCACCGGGTTTTGTTTGGTATGCCACTCGCGTTACCCAATACAAAGAGACCGAAGTTCCTCACGGCTGTAGTCGTACTTTTGGTTCAAATGTAAGTCTCGACATGTCTGTGAATGGGCCGCGATGTGTGCAAAAATTAGGTTCGAGCGCCGAAGTGACTGCGAAGTTTGATGCCATTGCTGAGACAAACCGTAGACTGCCGCTCTCGACTCCAAAACGAAAAGAGAAGAACTTGGCAGCGCTGATGGCAACCAAGGTTGGAGCCGATGATTGCCCCAAGGAGTGGTCCTACAGCCTTGCCTACTCAGATTCGAAGCAAGAAGTGTTGGAACGCAGCTGTTGGCGGGCCATCGATAAAGCAAAAATTTGCTCAGAGGGCGTATACGAGGCAACCTCGAAGACCTGTGTTCGGCATCAATGTGAAGATGCTGCCGAAGATACGGGCGATACCGGAGTGAGTGGTTGTATTAAATGCCCTGCAGGTGTTTTTGATTCGAAACAAACGATGAGCTGGCTCCGCAGAGAAGGTGGAGGTCGCAAAGCGGTAGGTTTGGTTCTCTGCCGAGTTTCAGTGCCGAATTAGCACCGGTGGTTCGATGAATGTGAGCGCCGTCAGATGGGGCGTTCGATGCTTCAGCCGTTGCAGTCTTTGAAAAGAAAACAGTCGCACACAATAGGGGGAATCCTGTGTTTAAACGCCTGGCTTTTGTTTTCGCTGCTCTCGTTCCGGTTTCACTCTTCGCCGCTGAGCCTGAACCGGCGCCGGCACCACCGCCGATTTCAACTGTGCCTGTGGTGGCTCCCGTTCCGGCGACAGAGCCTCCGGTATCGCCGATGCCGCCGGTAGCGCCAATGCCGCCGCCTGTGGTCCTTCCACCAGCGCTTCCTCCACCGCCACCGACCTTTGGGTTTGATGTGGTGCAATCGCCGTGGGGCCCCGGTCGCAAGTCTTCAGGCGAAGGGTTCAAGAGCTCAGCCCTTCTCGCTCCCGAAGGTCCGGCGCGCTTTCGCTGGAAGGACTACTCGTTGTCCATCGGCGGCCAGTACTTCGCTCGTGGCGAATTGCGTGACAATGAAGATTTCAATACCAAAGCAGGAGACCACACCTTGGGCATCGATCAACGCGCCCGATTAACGGTGCGTGCCTCTGCCAAAGACAGGGTGGGAGTCTATCTAGAGGTTCAAGACGTGCGCGCCTGGGGCGGTGAAGCAAGCACCGTCGTGGGAGCGGTACCGGCTGCCGCAGGTGCGGCGCAGGCCTTTGAAGGCAGCACGGGCTTTCACCAGGCCTTCGTGGATTATAAAGCAGCCTCTTTTTTCGACCTTCGCATCGGCCGCCAAGAGCTCGCGTATGGCGAAGATCGTCTCATCGGTAACTTAGACTGGGGGCAAGTGGCACGCTCGTTTGACGGTGTGTTTGCGCGCTTCACCTATTCACCTCAATTTACGGTGGATGTGTTTGGCATGATGACCAAGCCGCCAGCATGGTTACAGGTTCAGCTCACCCCAGCGACTGCGCCTGAGGGGGCGACTTTTGGCCCGCGATTCCACAACTCAGGAAGCTATTTTACCGGTGTCTACGCCCGAGCGCGCTTCGGCAAGGCGGGCGTCGATGTGTATGGATTAGGTTTGCTGGAGGACCCTTCCGCGGGCGGCTTGGGCGGAGTCGGCTTTAAACAAGACAACAATCGACTGACCGTTGGTGCACGTGCTTTCGTCAACATTTCAACTCTGGCGATGGTGGGTGAAGGCGCTTATCAAGCCGGCAAAATGACGAATGGAGACGCTGTCTCTGCAGGTGCAGTCGCTTTTAAGGCGACCTACACCCTCTCTTCAGTGTTCGGTTCGCCCTACATCATGGGCGAGTTTTCCGCCGCGACTGGTGACGGAGACGGCACCGATGGCAAAGACAATACTTTCAACCAATTGTTCCCGACTGCTCACGTGCACCTTGGCTACATGGACTACGTTGCTTGGCAGAACGTGCTCGCCGGCCGTGGCACCATCGGTATTCGCCCCTGGGGAACTCACATTTGGCTCGACGTGCACCACTTCGCCGCGTGGGACCCGAGAGGCATTTGGTACCGAGCCAGCGGGGCCCAGTTTCTCCAGGCTGACCCCACGCGCACCAACGGCAACATGGGTACGGAAGTCGACCTTTCCGTCACCGTGCCTCTCTTTGAGAACATCTCTTTGGCGGGAAACATCTCGGCCTTTGTTCCGGGCTTAGAAGCCAAAGCCAAGGGGCAGAGCGTCTCGACTTGGGGCTTCTTGTACGTCCGCGCTCAGTTCTAATTACCGATTCGACTGAACGAAAAAATGCTCTCCCAGTGTTTTGCTGGGAGAGCATTTTGTTTCATGGTTATTCTTCGTCGCGACCCTCGATGATGCGCTGAATAATCGACTGTTTCAGAGCGAGTTTTTCAGCCGCATCTAAAGAGCCGTCGTGGTTGGCATCAAACCGCGCAACAACCTCCGCCCGGCGAGCCACGAAGGCGGCGATGCGAGCAGCGCGAAAGTTCTTTCGCTCTTCGCCCTCAAGCGTTCCATTGCCATTGGTGTCATAGCGACCAAGAATCTCTTGTCGAGCGGCATCAATGCGCGCCTGCCACGCGGCTCTCGCAGCCTGCTTTTCTGCTTCATCGAGCTTTCCATCGGCGTTGACGTCGAAGCGAGCCACTATTTTGGCATGCAGGCGTTGGCAGCGGGCTTCGAGTGCATCAACCATGGCGGTGCGTTCATCGCTTGAGAGCGAGCCGTCAGCGTCAACATCGAAAACCCAGCGCAATCGCTTCATCACGTGAACTCGATGCCCGAGGCCGAAACGCTGAGCGAAGAGGTGATTGCCGCGAGCGTGTACGTCGTCTTTGAGCCCCTTTCGTTCAGCGGGGTCAAGGCGACCATTCCCATTGGCGTCGTAACGAGCCAGCACTCGAGCTCGATGAGCCGTAAAATCGCAGACACCGGTTGAATCGTCAGGAGCGCTGGGCAATTCGGCCGCTGCATCGCCGTTTGAAGTCACTTCAGCCTCGTTTTCAGCGCCTGCGGCATCAGCGGTGACGTCGCCTGTTTCTTGAGCAACGGTGATGGCTGCACCTGCTTCACCGACAAGCGCTTCTTCTTCAGTGAGAGGGCCTTGGCAGCCAACAGAGACGACGGTCAGAGACAGGGTCAACAGGGTGTGGCGAAAGTTCTTCATGTGTTCTCCTTGAGGGGATGTCCGGCCTCGAAGGGTTGAACTCAGAGCCTACACAGAAAGTTGCGGGCTCCTCTTTTCCAAAGACAATCAACGGCTTTGCCGTGTCTGTAAATGGGCGCCCCCGCTCAAAATCATGTCGATATGTGGGATGCCGTCTTCATCGTAGGGCGCGCCGAACGGCTCAAAACCAAATGACTTGTAGAAATATTCCAAGTAGCGCTGGGCCGCCAAACAAATGCTTCGGCCGGGATACAGCGCGAGCGTTTGAGAAATGGCCGATTGCATCAGCAACCGCCCTGCGCCCTGGCGGCGTACGTCAGGAGCGGTGACCACTCGGCCGATGCTGGGTTCCTCAAATTTTTCACCCGGAGGCACAATGCGCGCCGTCGCGACCAACTTTCCATCGCTGCGCCCGAGTGCGTGCATGCATTTCGGGTCGAGGCCGTCGGCGTCGAGGTAGGCGCACTTTTGTTCGACCACAAAAACACGTTCTCGCAGATTCAGCAGCGCGTACAGCTCGGCAAGCGCCAAACGGTCAAAAGAAAGCCAATCAAAACTGAGGTTCATCATCGCGAGCCCATTTCAGAGGCGAGTGGCTAAAGCGGAAAGTGCTAAACCCGTCGCCATGTACGCGCTCCTTGTCGTTTTTTCTCTGGCGGTCAACCTCAGCGGGCCCAAATTCATCGAAGACGACTATGCGAGGGCACTCAAACAGGCTCGAGCACAGAAGAAGATGCTCTTTGTCGATGCGTGGGCACCTTGGTGCCACACCTGTTTATCGATGAAGGAACAGGTATTTTCACGGCCCGCGTTCACTGCGTTTGAGAAACATTTAGTCTTTGCCTCTGTCGATACAGAAAAAGCCAAGAGCGCTGACTTTTTGACCAAGTTCCCTGTTGATGTCTGGCCGACCCTTCTTTTCATCGACCCCCTCACAGAGAAAGTCGTGTTCAGGTGGTTGGGCAGTGCAGATGAAGTGCAAATGCAGGCTATTTTTGAAGCGGCGCAAGCCAAGACTGGCTCTGGTCGCGAAGCCGATGAGGCGCTTGCAGCTCGCCATACGGGAATTGCGGCTGAAAAATACCAAACGGTCATCGAAGGAGGCGATGCAACGAATGCTCGCACCGTACTGTCGATGCTTTCGGCGCTGTCACTTGCAGGTCGTTCAGAAGCGTGTGCGCGTACTGCGATGGAACAGTTGCCCCTCTTTACTTCGTCTCAAGAGCGTGTTGCCGCATTGACCTGGGGGCTCCCGTGTGCGGTGGCGATGGCTGATGGCAAAACGAAAACAACTTTGGTTGATGGGCTCGCTCGGGAAGGCACCAAGGCGCTGAATCTTGAAGGGGTGCTCCCTGACGACACTTCTGGGCTTTATGAAGTGTTAGTGGCTGAGCGTGAAGCCGCGCACGATGACGTGGCAGTGCAGAAGCTGGCCACCCAATGGCTGACTTTTCTCGAGCAACAGGCTGCAAAGGCTCCGAACCCGAGTACGCGCGTGGTGTTTGACCCTCATCGGGTGAGCGCTGCCTTGGCTTCAAAGCAGGCGGCGAAAATGGTTCAACCTTTGCTCCAAAGTGAAAAGGAATTTCCAAAAGATTACAACTCACCCGCTCGCTTGGCGGTGGTCTACGGGGAATTGGGCCAAATCGATGAAGGGCTGCGCGCGATAGATCGCGCCTTGATCAAGTGTACGGAAGGCCCTCGAAGAATTCGCCTCTATGAAACGAAGATGATGTTGCTTGGCAAGAAGGGCGATGCCGCGGGCAGAAAGAAGGTCCTCGAAGAGGCCGTGCGCTACGCCAGAAAACTCCCTCGGGGGCAATTTGACGCCAAGCGCGTTGAGGCACTCGAAGCGCAGCTCCAGTCTCAATAATTGAAAGTGGCGTGTCTGTGTACCGTCTGACGAAGACGTCGGCGTTGAAGTGCCGTTCTTCTAAAACGAGGTCGGCACGATGTTGGCTGAGGTGCCTTTCAACGTCTGGGCATTTGGCCAGATGAGAAAGGAGAACACATGCTTGAAATCGGAAAGTCGTTGGCCGTTTTTTCCATCAAGCCTGGGCGCAACGGCAGTATTTGGGTGCGTGCTGGCTGGGCGGAAGTCAATCGAGACGGTTCGTTGAATCTGCACCTTGACGTGTTGCCGCTCGATGGGCGACTTCACGTGCGAGAGTCTTATGAGCGACCCCCTCGCGACGCGACGCTTCCACACTGAAAAAATGCTTCCCTTCCTCTTTGGTACATTCCCCTCGAATTGGGGGAAGGGAAGACTCTTTAATGAGCGAGGTTGGTGAGCATGGTGATCAACCCCACGCCGGCCGCCGCACTCAAAGGAATCGAGAAATTATCGTCAATTCGTAAGCTGAAGAGTTCAGCAAAAGCCCCAGCGACGGCAGCAGCAGCGGCGAGCCCTAAGGCGATGGGGAAAGTCAGGTTTCCGTGAAACAACACGAATGCGAGCAAGGTTCCCCCGGTGGCCGTGACGATGAAGGCCAAGGTACCTTCCAGCGAGCGCCCGTGTATTAACTTGATTCGTCCGAAGCGACGACCGACGAGGGCTGCGCAGGGGTCTCCGATGCCTAAGACCGCCACCCCAGCAACGCAGAGGAGCGTCGATTGGGTGAGCGAAAGCAAGAAGAGCGCTGTGGCGTACCAGGTTGCTGAGTTGATTCGCTGCGCTTCATGAGCGTGCGCCACGGGGGCAAAAATCTTCATCATCAACGCATTGACACGCGGGCTAAAGCGACGGCTCACTTCAGCACTCCACGCGAGCGCTGCCCACATCGAAGCGGCCACCAGCACGATTGCCGGGCTGTCGACCAGTTCGATTAACAAGACGGCTACCACTGCGGCGGTGATGTGAAAGACGTTGCGCGCGTAGTTGGTGGGTCGAATGCTGGGTACGTGAATCGATGCAGCTCGCAAGCGCTTCGCGAGTTCGATGTACAAAGGCTGAACGCGTTTCCTAAACGCCAACCACTGACTCTTAGTTTCGAGCGATTGAAGTTCGACCTCGATGGTATGTGCCAGCGCCGCATGCTGCGGTTGACTCTCGAGTTCCTGATGAAGGGCTTGTAGCTTGGGCTTGAGCAGCGTTCCCATCTCATCGCGCCACCGTGCTGAATCGATATCGCTGAGCACGCCGTGGAGTTGTAAGGCAAGTGCCCGTTCGTGACGGAGATCAGCATTCATGGAGCCATCAACTGCGGCTCGACCCTTTCCTTCAACCGCATTTGTGCGCGTCGTGACACCGCGGTGACGCACGTCGGGAGACGACGCAGAATGTGCGCAGTTGTCTATGGGTGTAAACGCGTTCTCGAGCAAGGAAAAGCCGTTGATCGTTTGAGAAAGCGAATTCACCTTGGGGCATTCGGCTGGACGCTTTGGGAATCGAGCACGAATTTGG
>JAYUVR010000046.1:0-17745 GCA_043753955.1 Archangium sp.
CTTTTGGAGCGGCTTACGAAAAAAGACCGCGATATTCGGCGGGTGCCTATTCACCCGTGGTGAAGCGATTAGAAGGTTTTCTCGATGAGCCCATTGAGGAAGCATTGGCTGTACGTGAAGCCCGTGCTGACTTGCTTTTGAGTTGGGATGATGAAGTGACTCGAGTGGTTGATTCGCTCAAAGAGAAGGGTCTTCAGTCCCCGTATCTGAAGAATTATGTGGTCGCTCGAGTGAACTTCTTACGTTTCAAGAAAACTGGTGATTTTGAGTTTGATCAGACGATTCAAGACATGATCGACGCGACCAAAAAAATCGACTCATCAAAAATCAAAAAGGAAGATTTGGCCAAGATGGGAGGGGCGCCGGCCGAAACGGAAGAATAATTAAAGAGTGTGATAGGGTGCGCACTCTTTAGGCCGTGATTGTTTTGAGGAACATTTCCATGTCGTTTCGTCTTTCGTTACTGATTCTCATCGGATTGATGGGATCTGGGTGTGGCCCCGAGCCGGTACCCGGCCCGCCGGCGCCCCTTGGGGCAGAGAAATGCTCTAACGAACAAGACGATAATGGCGACGGTAAGGTTGATTGTCTTGACCCGAAGTGTTTCCGAGACACCCTGTGCCAAGGGAAAGTTGAAATCTGCGACAATGAGATCGATGACAACGCCGATGGCCGCATCGATTGCGCTGACCCCCAGTGTGAAGGACAGAGCTGTGGAGAGAGTTGCAGCTGTGTTCAAGGATTGAAGGTGCGTTCGGATGTTGACGGCGGCAGTGGTGGTGGCTCAACCGGCGGCGGCTCTGGTGGTGGCTCAACTGGCGGCGGTTCCGGTGGTGGCTCAACGGGCGGAGGTTCCGGTGGTGGTTCAACTGGCGGCGGCTCTGGTGGTGGCTCAACTGGAGGCGGTTCCGGCGGTGGCTCAACAGGGGGCGGTTCCGGCGGTGGCTCAACTGGCGGCGGTTCCGGCGGTGGCTCAACTGGCGGCGGCTCAACAGGCGGCGGTTCTGGCGGAGGAGCAGCAATCACTGAACAGTGTTCAGACAAAATCGACAACGACAGCGATCGCGCCATCGACTGTGGAGACAGCGACTGCGCCAGCTCATCCTCATGCACAGCCCTTCTCGATGGAACACCCTGTCTTCTCGATGCCCAGTGCGCCGGGAACAAGTGTCTCACTGAAGCGGCCACCGGGTTTCCCAATGGCTCATGCACCAACGCTACAGTTTGCACCGTGGGCAGCAACGCAGGTTGCAACGGCGGCACCTGTGTCGCCGGGAGCAATGGAAACCCTAACCGTTGCTTCGCCAAGTGCACAGGCACGGGCATCTCGGGGACCGGCGCCTGTCGCAGCGGGTACATTTGCGATGACGCCGACACAAACTCGAGCAACCAAAATAATTTCTGCCGCGCCGGCTGTACGTCAGCGACGGAATGCGCGGGGGCAGGAAGCAGTTATGGGTGCAATTCATGGAGCAAATTATGCGGGAATGTCGATCGAGGTCTGCTCCGCTACGGAGCTCCGTGTACCAGCGGAAGTCAGTGTGAAGGCGGTTCCTGCGCAAGCGGAGCTCCGGGTGGGTACTGCTTGGGCGTCTGCCGCGGTGACACGCGCAATTGTGCACCAGGGGGCTTTTGCTATTTTGAAGCCTCAGAAGGACACAACGTCGGCCTCTGCCATCAAACCTGCGCCAATGCCGCGAGTTGCCTCAATTCAGACGTGGTATGTGCGCCCATTCCTTCCAGCTCGACGCAGATCTGCACCTGTTACAACGTCGGAGGGAAGGCTCCAGGCGCAGACTGCTTCTTCAATCGCGAATGTTGTTCTGACGACTGCTCTTTCTTTGGCTATTGCCAGTGAGGTGCGCCCTTGAGCGCAACCGTATTGGTCGTCGATGACGACCGCGCCAATCTCGAATCGGTTTGTCGAATCTTTCAAAAAGAAGGCGTCGCCACCTTAAGTGCGGCTAACGGCCAAGAAGCCCTCGAACACTTACGTAAACCTGAAGTGGGCATCATCGTTTCTGACCTGATGATGCCAGGCGTCGATGGCCAGGCACTTCTTCGCGCCGCACGGGCGATGCGGCCCGATGTCGAAGTCGTGCTGATGACCGCGTATGCGACTGTCGAAACTGCAGTCACCGCCATGCGCGATGGGGCATACGACTTCATCACCAAGCCGCTTAAACGGCATTCGTTGGTCAAGGCCGTACAAAAGGCGATGGAAAAGCAGGCGCTGGTTGCTGAGAACCGCGACCTCAAGGCGCAGCTCGCTGCACTGGGGCCGCGCTCGTTGGTCGGTCAGTCACCTTCTTTTCTCGCTTTTATGGACCTGCTGCGCCAAGTCGCACCCAGTACCGCCACGCTGTTGCTATTGGGCGAATCGGGCACCGGCAAAGAATTAGCGGCGCGCTTCGTTCACGAGTCGAGCCCGCGTGCCAAGGGCCCCTTTGTCGCGGTCAACTGCGCGGCGTTGCCTGAAAGCCTGCTGGAAGCCGAACTCTTCGGCCATGAAAAGGGCGCCTTCACTGGAGCCGTCGCTCGAAAAGAAGGACGCTTTGAGCGAGCGCACTGCGGCACGCTCTTCCTCGATGAAGTGGGAGAAATGAGCGCTCCTGCACAAGTCAAATTGCTGCGAGTGCTGCAGGAAGGTGAAGTCGAACGCCTCGGAGGCACTCAAACCATCAAGGTGGACACTCGCGTGGTGGCAGCGACCAACAAAGACTTACAACGCGAAGTTCAAGAGGGCCGTTTCAGAGAAGATCTCTACTTCCGCCTCAACGTGGTCGAAGTGCGAATCCCCTCTTTGGCATCTCGTCGAGAAGATGTGCCGCTGCTCGCAGAACACTTCCTGCGCCGGTACGCTGCAAAAAACAGCAAATCAGTGCGCGGGTTTTCTGATGAAGCGTCAAAGCTGCTCGAAAATTACGCCTGGCCCGGCAACATTCGCGAACTTGAACATGCCGTTGAACGAGCGGTGGTGTTGTGCCGAAGCGAAGTCATCGATTTAGGAGATCTCCCTGAGGCCATTCGTAGAGGGCCCATCGGCTCGGCGTCACAAATTGTGATCCCCATCGGTACGCCCATGGAAGAAATCGAACGACGTGTGATTCATGAAACCTTGAGGCACACGCGCGGCGATAAGAATCTTGCCGCACGCATGCTGGGCATCGCTGCACGAACCATCTACCGAAAATTAGCGGCCGATGAGCCCAAGCCGGGCGAACCTTTGGCAGGCGCGACCAGCCCGGTTGAATAAACGGTTACGACTCAAATACTGAAGCCAACTGGGCCACTCGAGCGCGGAGTTCTGCTTTGTCTTCACGCTTCGGGTCGAGTTTCAGCAGACGCGACAACCTCTCGACAACTTGGCTGGCCAATTCAACATCACGCCCTTGAGCAGCGAGATCGACCAAGTCGAAGGTAAAGCGCTTGGCCTCATCAAACTGCTCCTGGAAAAACAACCCATCGATGGCACTCAAACGGACAGATGCGTTGCGTGTCGTATCGCTAGCGATGGCTTTGAGATCAACCACAGCGCCATCAACATCACCTTTCGCGGCTTTCACCAACGCAGTGGCCGTGCCTTTTCGCTCTGGGAAAAGGGCTTCTTCAAGCACCGCAAAGCGATCGGCATAAGCGGGCTGATTTTTCTTGGCCAACGCCTCACCCATGGCATCGAAGACTTCTATCCACTCGCCTAAGGCTGCTGCCATTTCAGCCATGAATGGCTCTCGACGCTCACCTTCTTCAGGAATGCGAGGGAGATACGCTTCAACCACCTTAAATCGAGTATCCCAAGTACCGTCGTCGGCCTTCTGATTGAGCGCATCATTGAGCACGGTGAGCAAATTGACGATCGCCAACGACACATCGGTAGGGGCGATTTGAGTGCTGTTCAATCGACGCCATAACTCTTCAGCAGCCGCCGCAGGAAAACGTGAAAACTGGCCCGTACCCTTCCACTGCTCATGCCAACGTTGAGCGATGGCGAGAGGAAAGTCGTGTTTCGTCAGTTCCAAAAAAGCCTCAGCCGTCATCGCCACCCCGTAGTGCGCCAAGGTGCCGAGCATCGATTCTACCGAATACGTCTCAATGCCTTTTCGGTGCCACTCTTTGTCTACTCGGTCGAGGGCCATCAGTGATGCCCACCCGTATGTGCATGAGCGCGATCCAAACGGCTGCGCACTTCGCGAACCAAGGCCGGGTCTCCTCCCACCTTTTGCAGCACGTGCCCGAGCAAGTGAGCCACTGAATCGGCGAGGTCCCACTTGGCTTGCGTTGCCGCGTCGTCAAAAACAGCCAGACCGAGTGCTTTGATGGCCTCGAGTTCTTCGAGTTGAAAGAGCGCATCGAGGGTCGAATAGCGCGCGTACACGTCACGAGATGCATCTTGAGCCCGATTCTTCAGCTCGGTGACTGCCGCTTCGCGTTCACCACTGTGAGCCCGCACCACCGCGGTCATGCACCCTTCGCGATCAGGAAAGAGCACCTCGTGCACGGATGCAAACCGCAACGCATCTTCCTTTTTGCCCGCCTTGGCGAGTCGCTCTGGCAACTCGTTGAACGTCTGTGCCCACGATTCGATGAAGGTGACGAACTCGCGCAAGAATGCGTCGCGTCGCTCACCTTTGGGTGGAAGTTTTTCTATCAACTTGTCCCACAGGCCGAAACTCGCCTCGAGGTTGGCGTCGTCTCGAGAAGCGACCAGCTTGAGTGCGTTGGCGATGAGGTCCAACACCACATGCGCAGTCTTCATCGGCGACGGTTGATCAGGCAGCAACCGATCAAAGAGTTCATTGGCTGCCGCATAAGGGAAAGCGGCAAATTGCCCGGTGCCTTTCCACTTCGGCTTCCATTCCACTGCGATTTCCAAAGGAAACTTTTGTGCCGCTTCGGCCTTAAAGGCGCCTTCGTCAAGCTGCACGCCGTAATGCCCTAACGTCGACAGAATCGCTTCGGTGGGATAGCTGCCAAGCCCCTTGTCCTTCCACTGTTTTTCGACCCGAGTGTTCATGCCTTTGGCGTTAAGCACGCAGTCTGGGTTCCCAGCGATGGAAATCAAACCGATGCCCTGTTGGCACCTCATCGTTGACGGCGCTGACATTTTGTCACGAAGCGGCGTTTATACCGCCTGTAAGACGCTGAAATAACGGGGCATTCCATGGCACCCGGCTTGCTTTTGGGCGGCCCCGTGGAAGTCTTCTTCAAACGGTATTTCTGGGTTGTGAATCTGCTCTTCATTTCGGCAGTGGCATTGCTCGTGATGCGCACGGTCAACGCCTTTGTCGAGACGACCTTGTTGCCTCTGCCAACGGGGAGGTCGAAAAACAGCATTGCGACGCCTCTACTCGTACCTACTGCAGCGTTGAGTCTCGAGTCGCTGGCGAAGGCTTTGGGGTTGCCGGTGCCCAAAGAGCCGACGGTGTTTGAGCCCAGCACGCCTGAGGTCGACCCGAATGCGGCGCCAGTGCGGAGTACTTTGAGAGTGAAATTGTTGGGGACCTTGGTCAGCGAATCGAGATCAGAATGGTCGGTCGCCAGCATTCAAGACATCGTCACGCTCAAGGCCAACACGTATATGACGGGGGATCGCATTCAGGGCGCTGAGGTGGCGGAAATTGAACGCCTGCGGGTCATCGTCATCAACAACGGCAGGCGTGAATTCATCGATTCGACTCCCGGAGACGGAACAGCAATAGCCGCTCCAGTCGCCATGCCCGTAATGTCGGGCAAGGCTTCAGATATGGGCGCTCCTCCTTCAGTGGCGCTGGGGTCGACGGTCAAACAACTCTCTGAAAACGACTACGAAATTCCGCGAAGCGAAATCGATAAGACGTTGGCCAACCTCAATGATGTCGCCATGCAAGCGCGCATTGTGCCCGCGTTCAAAGACGGCGTGGCACAGGGCTTCAAGCTCTTCTCCATTCGCCCAGATTCCATCTATTCAAAAATCGGCATTCAGAATGGCGACGTCATCAAACGCATCAATGGGTTTGAGATGAACAGCCCTGAAAAAGCGCTCGAAGTGTACTCAAAACTTAAAGAGTCATCGCGCATCGACATTGAAGTCGAACGCAATGGTGCCGCAGTCCGCAAGACCTACAACGTCAAGTGAAGCATCTGACCATGAACCGAACTTTCTTCGCTGCGCTCATCACTTTCTCGCTCATCGCTCAGGCACAACCCGCGCCGCCTCCTCCTCCTTCTGGGACTGGAGCCAATGCAGCAGCTCCGAACCCTGGTGGTGTGGCCATCGCACCCAAAAAACCAAGCTGCGAAGAGGCCCGGAAAAAAGGTCGCTACAACATCTACTTTGACAAGGTGGAAATCGAAAAACTGGTGCAGACAGTGTCTGACGTCACCTGTCGCACCTTCATTTTGCCCGAGAATATTCGCGGCAAGATTTCCATCATCGGGCCCGAGAATGGGAAGGTCGAAGTTAATGCTGATCAATTTTATGCAGCGTTTTTAGCGGCCCTCGATTCGAACAGTTTGGCGGTCTACGAGCACGGCAAGTTCATGAAGATTGTGGACAAGCAGCGCGCCAAGCAGTTCCCCATTCCCACCATCACTGATTCATCTGAGCCGTACACCACGAACGAACAAATGGTGACGCGCATTTTTAAGGTGAAGAATGTGGAAATTGAACAACTGCGCGGCGTGCTTCAGCAGTTGGTGACGCCTTCGGGCGACACCATTCCTTTTCAGCCTGACACCATCATCATCAATGACCTCGGTTCGAACATGCACCGCCTTGAGAAGGTGGTGACGCAGCTCGATTCTCGTTCAGCGTCTGATGAGATTCGGGTGATTCGGGTGCAGTACGCGACGGCTCAGGAAATTGCAGACAAGATTCAGAAATTGTTCGAGGCCAAAGGGGCAAAGCCGGGGCAACGACCGGGCATTGTGGCTGCGCCTCCTCCGCCCCCAGGTGGCGGTCCCCAAAGTACAGCTCCCGGGAGTTCAGGTGAAGGCAGTGGTGGTTCCGCGACGCTCTCGCAGATCATTCCTGATGAGCGAACTAATAAACTCATTGTCATTGCCAGCCCGGCTGGGTTCGAGCGCATTTCTGCCTTGGTCAAAGAGATCGACATTCCCATCTCGGGTGAAGGTCGCATCAATGTTCACCCGTTAGAAAACGCGAACGCTGAAGATGTGGCTTCAACGCTGCAGACGTTGGCGCAAGGGACTGCCAATCGACCCAAAGGAGCGCCTCCAGCGCCCGGTGCACCGGCAGCTAAGGCCGCTGCGGGCGCTGCAGAATTGTTCGCAGGTGAGGTGAAAGTCAGTGCAGACAAGGCCACCAATTCGTTGGTGATCATCGCCAGTCAGAATGACTATCGCAGTCTGCTTCGGGTGGTGGAAAAGCTCGATATTCGCAGACGACAGGTGTTCGTCGAAGCGGTGATTATGGAAGTGAATCTCACCCGCGATTCTTCCTTGGGTATCAATCTGCATGGTGGTCTGCCCGTCACCGACGCTTCGGGAAACGCAATCCCTGTCTTTTTCGGTACGAAATACGCAGGCGGCACCGGTCTTCCACCTTCGCTCAATCTCATCAGCGCCATATCGAGCATGGGTGGTTTTCTCGCCGGCCTTCAAGGGCCCGCGCTCGCTTTGAATGTGGGGGGCACCACGCTCAATATTCCCCAATTCGGAGTGGTGCTTAATGCCATGCAGAACTCAAGCGACGTCAACGTGCTGTCGACCCCTCACCTCTTGACCACGGACAACGAAGAAGCCGAAATTACCGTCGGTCAGAACGTTCCCTTTCAGTCGGGTTTTTCGACAGGTGGGCTGGGAGGTTTAAGTGCCTTAGGGGGGCTTGGAGGCCAAGCGGGCGGAGCGCTGGGCGCCCTGGGTGGGTTAGGGGGCGCATTGGGTGGTTTAGGCGGGCTCGGAGGCAGCCCCATGGGGACCATTCAGCGACAGAACGTGGACCTCAAACTTTCTATCAAGCCGCAGATCAATGACAGCGACTATGTGCGTTTGGTCATCAACGAGCAGATCGAAGAAATCGCATCTAGCGACCCGGTACTCGGCCCTACCACTTCAAAGCGAAGCGCCAAGACAACGGTCGTGGCGAAAGACCAAGAGACCGTGGTCATCGGCGGCATTATGCAAGACCGTGTTCTTGAAGACGTAAAAAAGACCCCGATTTTGGGCGACATTCCAGTCATTGGAAATCTGTTCCGTCAGCAGACGCGTAAGAAGGTGAAGACGAATCTGCTGCTGTTCCTCACGCCGTACATCATTCGTGATTCGAGTGATTTCCGGCGCATTTTCGAGCGCAAGATGAAGGAACGTCAGGAATTCGTTGAGCAGTTTTACGGGGCCACCACCAGCTACGACGTGGCCATCGACTTTCAGCGCAAGCCTGGCCCGTTGGCTCGCATTGCTCAGTTGGTCAACAAAGAGGCAAACAAGTACGAGAATGGTGGCGCGGGCCAACCGGGTGAAAAGTTGATCGCTCCGGCGGGGAACATTCCGGTACAGCCACCGGCGGGAACGACGGAAAACCCAGCGAATACGCCTACGCTTCAGTCTCCCGAAAACGCGCCCGTCACTCCGCAGATCAACGAGATTCAGCCTGAACCCAACCCTGAAACGCTGAAAGTTCAGCCGTCTACGGAGATCAACTGATGTCCACTGGGGCTCAGATGGAGGAACGCACCGTGATCGAGCGCATTCGCCTGCCGCTTGGTCCCGCGTACCTCTTCGGGCGGCCCTTGGGGGAGATTCTGATCGAATCTTTTGGGCTCACTCGCGAGAAACTTGAAGAAGGTTTGGCGGCGCAAGTTGAAAAAGGCGGTCGCCTCGGCGAAGTGTTGATCAGCCTAAAGTCGGTGACCGAACAAGATGTCACTCGCGCGCTGGGAGCGCAGCTCGATCTCGAATACGTCGATAGCATCGGCATTGATGATGTCGACCCCGAGCTGGTGAAGAAGGTCCCCATCAACTTCGCCAAGCAGGCCAAGTTTATTCCCCTCAGGCGCGAGGGTGATTTCATCGCCATTGCCATCGCCGACCCGCTTGATACGGCGGTAGTTGATCACGCGCGCACCATGCTTGAGAGCGAGGTGCTGGCGAAAATAGCGCGAGCCTCCACCATCATCGACGCCATCAACTCGGTGTACGATCGCTCGCTCAATGAAGCCGAACAAGTCGTCGGCGAGATGGAGGCGCAAGATCTCGACGCGGCCGAACAGGTTCTCGAAGCCGAGCAAGACCTTCTCGATACCGGCGACGAAGCACCCATCATTCGATTGGTGAATTCGCTGCTCTTTCGAGCCGCAAAGGAACGCGCTTCAGACATTCACATTGAGCCGATGGAACGCGAATTGGCGGTGCGGTTTCGCATCGACGGTGTGTTGCAGAACATCATCAAGCCGCCGAAGCGTTACCAAAACTCAATCATCAGCCGCGTGAAGATCATGGCGCAGCTGAACATCGCTGAGAAACGCCTGCCCCAAGACGGGCGCATCAGAATCAAACTCGCCGGCCGCGACATCGACATTCGCGTGTCCACAATCCCCACGGTGCATGGTGAAAGCATCGTCATGCGTCTGCTCGATAAGAGCGCTACCCTGCTCGACTTGGCTGAAATCGGCATGAACCCGGTGCTGTTGGGAGCGATGGACGAGTTGATTCGTCGCTCTCACGGCATCGTGTTGGTCACCGGGCCTACGGGTTCAGGCAAAACCACCACGCTCTACGGTGCGCTCACTCGCATCAACACGCAAGAAGTGAAGATTCTCACCGTCGAAGACCCGGTGGAATACCAACTCAAAGGCATCAACCAGATGCCTCTCAACCCGAAGATTGGGTTGACCTTCGCCTCAGGCCTGCGCGCCTTTCTTCGACAAGACCCAGACATCATCATGGTCGGCGAGATCCGCGATAAAGAGACCGCGCAAATCGCCATTGAAGCGTCGCTCACTGGTCACTTGGTGTTTTCGACGGTGCATACCAACGACTCTGCAGGCGCAGTCACTCGATTGGTTGAAATGGGTGTGGAACCTTTTCTGGTATCGAGCTCGCTAATGGCAGTGATGGCTCAGCGCTTGGTTCGCCGGGTGTGTCGTGAATGCCGCGTTCAGTACCACCCCACTGACGAAGAGATCGCCAAGCTCGGCATGAGTCGAGATCGCTTCCGCGCGATCGGCGGTGATTTGGTGTACCGCGCTGTCGGTTGCCCCACCTGCAATAAGGTTGGCTATCGAGGTCGCACCGGAATTTACGAGCTGCTGGTGCTGGACGACGACATTCGACAATTGATTTTGAAAAACGTCGACTCGGGCACGGTCAAAAACAAAGCGATGGAAAAAGGAATGCTGACATTGCTCGACGACGGAGCGCTCAAAGTCGCTTTGGGCGAGACCACCATCGCAGAAGTGCTTTCGGTCACGCAGGAGGACCTCTAAGTCGCCATGGCTGTCTTCGAATACAAAGGGCTCAATGCCGCCGGGAAAAACGTTACGGGTCTCAAAGAAGCCGAGAGACCCAAAACGTTGCGCGCTTTGCTTCGCAAAGACGGCGTCTTGTTGACCGATGTCGTCGGTCAAGCCGATGGCAACACGAAGTCGGGAGCGCGGGGAAAAGTAGCCGCACTGGGCGGCACTGAAGTTAATTTCAGCAAGTTGGGCGGCGGCAACATCAGCACCGACGACATCGCGGTGATGACGAGGCAGCTGGCGACGTTGCTCAAGGCTGGTGTTTCGCTGGTGGAAGCGCTCTCGGCGATGGTGGATCAAGTCGAGAAAGAAAAGTTGAAGCGCATTTTGTCTGACGTCAAACAGCGGGTGAATGAAGGCAGTTCACTCGGCGATGCGCTTGGGCAACACGTCAAAGTGTTTGGTCCGCTCTTCGTCAATATGATCCGCGCCGGAGAAAGTTCAGGCGCCCTCGATTCGGTGCTGTTGCGTCTGGCTGAGTTCACTGAAGGGCAAGCTCGGCTCAAACAAAAAATCGTCGGCACGATGATCTACCCGGCCATCATGTTGGTCATCGGTGGCGGCGTGTTGATCATGCTGATGACGGTGGTTGTCCCGAAGGTCACCAAGATCTTCGACGACATGAAGGTCAATTTGCCGTGGACGACGAAGCTCCTCATCGCCAGCTCGAACTTTTTGCAGAACTATTGGTTCGTGGTGGTGCCTGTTTTTATCGGAGGCGTGTTCGTCTTCTACCGGTGGACGGGCTCAGAAAAGGGCAAGCCCGTTTGGGACAAAGCGGTGCTCAAAATTCCAGTGTTTGGCCCGTTGGTTCGGCAACTGTCGGTCGCTCGGTTTTCTCGAACTTTGGCGACTTTGCTCAAATCAGGTGTGCCGCTGCTCAACGCGTTGGACATCGTGAAGAACGTCATCACCAACAGCACCATGTCAGCGGTCGTCGACACCGCGCGTGACGCGATTCGTGAAGGTGAAAGCATTGCCAACCCGCTCAAAAAGTCAGGTGAATTTCCGCCGCTGGTCTACCACATGGTGGGCATTGGTGAGCGCTCAGGCCAGCTGGAAGACATGCTGCTCAATGTCGCTGAAAGTTATGAGTCGAGTGTCAACGTGCGCATTGGCGCGCTTACGGCGCTGCTCGAGCCAATGATGATCGTCTTGATGGGCGCGGTCATCGCTTTCGTGGCTTTTTCCATTCTGATGCCCATCTTGCAGATGAACTCGATGGTTCGGTGAGGACGAAAATGCACATCCCACGTGTTCAGAATACAGATCAATTGATTCAACGCCTGATTACCGGTGCGTTGCTTGCCCTTGCCGCCACGCTGACCTGTGCGGCTCTTGTGTTGTACGTCTGATTTGAAAGGAAGAATGTATGAAGCTCATCGCCAAACAACTCGCCCGTCGCCGCCGTTCTCGGCGCGGTATGACACTCATCGAAATCATCGTGGTGATCACCATCTTGTCTCTGCTGATGGCGGCAGTCGGCATCGCGGTGATTCCCCAGCTTGATCAAGCCAAAGTCGATCGCGCTCGGTTAGACATCGCCAACATCAACAATGCGCTGAAGACGTACTACGCCAAGAAGGGCAACTACCCAGACACCGGCGGTGGCCTCAAGTCAGTGGTCGACGCGCAGATTCTGGAAAAGATGCCGGTCGACCCGTGGGATCACGAGTACGTCTACCTCAACGAAGGTGGCAAGCCGGTGATCATCTCGTACGGCAAAGACGGAGCTCCAGGCGGCACCGAGAGCGACGGCGATATTTCCTCTAAAGATGCCAAGAAGTGACGTGATTTGTGAACTCGCCCTTACAGACTGCTTTTCATTCCCCTGAACGGGGCGAGCTTCGCCAAAGGCGGCGATCACACAGAGGTTTGACGCTGATTGAACTCACGGTGGCTTTGAGCATCGTGGTGTTGCTCTTTGCGGCAGTGGTGTTTGGCATCGGTGCACTCACTGGAGCCAAGGCCAAAGAGGCTTCAACTGAATTGGCTGGCACCATTCGTTCGCTCTACGACACCGCGTCTCTTTCTGGTCGCACCTGTCGTTTGGTTTTTAATCTGCCGGCCAAGAAGGACGAAGAAACCGCGGTCACCTGGCGAGCTGAATGCGCCAAAGCGGGAGCTACAGCTTCTGCAAAGCGTGACGATGAACTGAAGACGGCGCAGAAAGAACTCAAAGATAAAGTTCCTGAGGACAATCGTTTTCGCAGACTCGACTCCGACAGCGCTCCCACGTTGCAGCAGCTGCAAGAACAAGAAAAAAATCGAGTTGAGGAATCGACCAAGTTTTCAAATTTTTCCAGTGAAGACGTGGTGCAGAAGACGTTGCCTTCGAATGTGAAGATCGAGGTGTGGACGGCGAAGCAACGGCTCCCGGCGCAGACTGGCGTGGCTTACTTGTACTTCTTTCCACAGGGGTACACCGAGCGCGCTCAAGTTTGGATCCGTCAGGGAAGCAATACGTGGACGCTCACCATTTCGCCGCTGACCGGTAAGACGAAGATTCACAATGAAGACCTCGAGGTGCCGCGCACATGAGTCGCATGAGCCGCCGCGCCTTTACGCTGCTTGAAGTGGTGGTGGCCCTCGCCATTCTCGGCGTGTCGTTGGTCGCTGTGCTCGATATCAACGCGAGCGCCGTTTATTCGCACGTGTACGCGAAGAAACTCACCATCGCCACGCTCCTGGCCCGGTCGAAGATGACGGACCTCGAGCAGAAGATGTACGACGAGCCGCTGGCTGTCGATGATGAGGAAGACGCAGGTGACTTCAGCGACGAGGGTTTTCCTTCGTACAAATGGCGGGCGAAGGTGATCGTCCCCAAGACCAATGGGTTGTCGCCTGATCAACTCTTCGGCGCTCTGTTTAATATGCCGATGGGTGGCGATGGCAAAGATGGCGCAGGGGGTATGTTGAGCGGTCTCTTCGGAGGCGGTGGTGCAGCCAAAGGCGCGGACAAAGCCCAATTGGCCGGTACCGCCGGAGCGCTTGGCGCACTGGGGCCTATGGCGGGCATGGCGCAGCAGCAATTCACCCAGATGGTTGAGCAGTTGCAGAAGGCCGTGCGTGAAGTGCATCTGACGGTGACGTGGAAAGAAGGCAAGCTGACCGAGAGTATTGATTTGGTCACCCACGTGGTGTCGTTGGGTGCTGGGAGCGACCGCAATGGAGGTGCTGCCGCCGTCGCTGGCAGCTCAAACCCCCAAGGCGGAGGTTTGGTCCGGCCTGACGGCACTCAACCGCGAAATCCAAAGCCGGGACAGAACGGCACCTTCATTGATGAAGATGGCACGCCGTTGATGACTCCAGCCCAGCGTAACCTGACTACTCCTGGAACTGTTTTGGGAGGCCAAGGCAACTTTGGCAAAAGCTTGCTCAACGTGCCCGGGTTGAAGCGATGAGAGCGCGACGCGGGTTCACTCTGATGGAAGTGGTGATCGCCATCGCCATCACCGCGTTCATCGGTGTGATCATCGGCGTCAGCTTCAACACCACGATTCAGAACAAAGAGATCATCGAGACCCAAGCCGAACACTACCGAATGCTGCGCACCGCCATGAATCGAATGGTGCGCGAAATCGGCGGGGCCTACGTCAGCGATCGCTACGATTCAAAGCGCTACCGAGATGCTTTTGATCGCCCCAGCAACTTCGTAGGCACTCGAGAGAAGTTGCTCTTCACCACCCTCTCTCATCAACGTTTGTATTCCGACGCCAAAGAGTCAGATCAAATGGTGGTGGAATACCAAGTGAAGTCGTCATCTGACTCGAAAGCCAAGGGTCGCAACGATTTGGTCCGCCGAGAAAAGGTGTTGCTGGAAGAGCGCATGGAACGCGGCGGCCATGAAGAGGCGCTTTTCGAGAACGCCAAAAAGATCGAGTTTCAGTACTGGAACAGCGAACGAAAGCAGTGGGAAGACGAGTGGGACACTCGCCGCACTGAGCGACGAACCATCTTGCCCACGCGGGTGAAAATCACGCTCTTCGCGACGGACGAAAACGGCAAAGAGGTTCGCTATTCCACTCAGGCTCGGGTGATGTTGAACACTGAATTCCCGAGGTACCAGTGAGAACCCGGCCTGCCACTGCACTTCTCTCTCGAGGCAGACGAGGGGTCGCGATGTTGCTGGTATTGGTGGGCATCGCCGTCTTGGCGCTGGTCGCCAACGAGGTTCGCTACAACTCAGTGGTTGAATTGCGACTGGCCACCAATCAGCGCGATGAACTTCGCGCGCACTACTTGGCCAAGTCGGGCATCGCGATGTCTCGATTGATGCTTCGTTTTCAAAAGCAGATCGATTCTATTCAGATTCCAAATATTGCGAACCTATTGGGCAGCCTTCCGCCCGACATGGCAAAAGCGTTCGGCCTTCCTCCGAGTACGCCTGGTGCACCCGGAGCAGCTCCCGGTGGTGGGGGCGGCATGTCAATTCAACTCTGGCGCATGGCCAAAATTGATTGCCACATGCTTCAGCAAATGGTGCCCGAGTACGACGAAAAGGGCGCACCGCTCAAAGCCTCGCACGACAAAAAATTCGAGTTTGACGACGAGATGCCAGAGGTTGGGAAAGAACAAGCCGCCCGGCGTTTCGGCAGCTTCACCGGGTGTTTCGACACCGTCATCACTGATGAAGAAGAGCGCATCAACTTAAACAAACTCGACGCTCCTCAAGGCACGGCGGTGGTGCTCCTCGGTCAGTTGCTCGCCACTTTAGGTGACAAGAAATACGAATTTCTCTTCGAAAAGGAAGACTCAAATCGCATCAAGGTGGCGCCGACGGAAGTCATCATCAACCTCCGCGATTGGATCGACGAAGACGAAACTGGCACTGCGTTGAACTTCTCAGGCCAAGGCGAACCCTTCCTCAAAAGTTTCTCTGATGAGAATGGCGGCTACGTCAAATACGACCCTGCCTACCGAGCCAAGAATGCGCGCTTCGACAGTTTGGATGAACTGTTCATGGTGCATGGAGTCAATGATCGCTTCATGGCGGCCTTCAAAGACAAATTGACCGTCTACCCAGACGTCAATTCGCGGCTCAACATCAACACCGATGATCCCATTCTGCTCGAAGTAGCCATTCGTTCTGTGGCTGATCCACTTCACCCAGACCCTCGGCTGGGCGACCCGATATTTATGGACACGTTGATTAAGAAAATTCGAGCTGCTCGCATCTTTGCGCTCTTCGGTATGAACGTGTCTGACTTCGTCAACATCGTCTCGACGGCGGGTATCCCCGTGAACGCGGCCATCTTGAGCAACGTCCAGGCCAATCGATACATCGGTGACAAGAGTTTGACGTATCGAGTTCGCGTCACCGGCAGCGCGGGTGATGTGACTCGCACCATCAGCGCCGTCATTCGGCTCGATGAGGGGCTCGGCCGCCTCGTCTACTGGAAAGAGGAATAACCATGGCCCGCGTACTCGGTCTCGATCTAGGCAGTCATTCGCTCAAAGCCGTCGTGGTGGAGACGACCTATCGCGGCGCGACTGTGAAGAGCTTCTTTTCTAGCCCGATGTCACCAGATGGAGATCGACTCGATCGTCTCAAAGCGGCGCTCCCGGCCCTGGTTGAACAAGGAGCACATCACGTCGACTCAGTGGTGATTGCGCTGCCTGGAACCACGCTGGCGACGCACCCCATTTCACTTCCTTTTGCAGACCCTAAAAAAATCGAGTCGACACTGGGCTTCGAGGTGGAAAGCCAACTTCCGTACGATCTCGAAGATGCCATTTTCGATCATCAGATTGCTTCCGGTGATGAGAATGGCGTGCAGTTGCTGGTGGGCGTCGCTCGAAAGACAGAATTACAGCCCGTGCTTGAACTGCTGAAAGAAGCGAAGCTTGACCCGCGCATCGTCACCCATGCGGGGCTGACGTACCAAAACATCATCAGCACTATGCCCTCGAGCACCTTGCCCGAGGGTGATGGTTGCGTCGCCATACTCGACCTCGGTCATGAACGATGCAGTCTCGCCATCGGCAAGCCCGGTGGCGCGGTGGAATTTGCTCGCACTTTCGCCGGCGGAGGTTGGGCGCTGACCAAGGGCCTTTCAAATGAATTCAAAGTGAGTCTGGCCGACGCTCAAACCTGGAAAGAAGCACATGGAGCGGTCGGCGCTTTGGCCATTGGAGCCGAAGCACAACGCGCCAGTGAAGTTTTCACGCGCACTTTGCAGCCGGTGTTGCGCGATTTGCGCTCGACGCTCAAGTCCTACGAGGCGAGGTCACGGCGACGGGTTGAATTGGTATTGCTCTGCGGTGGCACCTCGAAGCTCAAAGGTCTTCCTGAGCAACTGAGTGTTGACCTCAGCGTTCCGGTCCAGCTGCTCGAACTGCCACTCGAAGCCCGCGAGATTATCGGCGTCAATCACCCGGAAGCGGCTCAAGCGTACGCACTGGCCGTACGGGGCACCACGACGGGAACCAAAGCCCCGCGCTTCAATCTTCGACGCGGTGAATTCGCTTTTAAAAGCGACTTCGATTTCGCCTCTGAACGTATGGGCCAGTTGGCGGCCTTCGCCGCAGTACTTTTCGTACTGGTGATAGGCAGCGGTATCGTTCGCAATACGGTGCTGGAACGACGAGAGAAACAAGTCGACGCGGTGCTCTGTGACGTCACTCAGCGCATCTTGGGAAAATGCGAGAAAGACTTCACCATCGCCCTGTCGATGCTCAAGGGCCAAGAGAGCCCGGCCGCAGGAATACCTTCGCGCAGTGCAGCCACACTCTTGGCCGAGTTGATTGCGCATGTCCCACCAGAAATGAAGGTGACCTTTGACAACATCGCCATCGATCTCGACCGCATCTCAGTTCGCTGCGAAACCGAAACCTCGAAGAGCCTCGAAGAATTAATTGCCGCGCTTAAGACATACAAGTGCTTCAAAGAAGTCAACGAAGGCAAAATCGATAAGAGCAAAGACGGCAGCAAAGTGACGACGCGGCTCGACATTCAAGTTGAATGCCCGGCCGACGTGGTGGCTTCACAAGGGTAATTTATGAGCGCACTGACTGAATTGCAGACCACGATTCAAGCCTCCTTCGCCGCGCTCTCATCGCGCGAAAAACGCATGGTGAGCGGCGCCGGGCTGGCGCTGACGGTGTTCATCGTTTTGATGGTGGTCGCCAGCTTCAGCAACAGTGCCAATGCCATTCGGCGGCGAACGACAGACAAAATTGCCAAACTGGAAGAAGTGCAAACATTGGCTGCCGGCTATCGAGACGCGAAGATGCGTCAAGATTCGCTCGAAGGCCAATTGAGAGCTTCGAACGTGCGCTTGGCCAGCTA
>JAYUVR010000047.1:0-5588 GCA_043753955.1 Archangium sp.
CGATAGTCTGGGAGGGCGGTCTGGTGTCGGCTGACTATGCGAGCTTCGTCTCTGTCGTTGCAACGGTCCCTCTTTCGGCACCAAGCGCGACAGATTTCAGAGCAAGTACAGGGCGGTTCAGCGCAGTTTCGTGCGTATCAACGTCGGTATGAAGTGGCCACGCGACGGTTTCGGAGAGCGATTGAGCTCCACGATGTCGATGCGCGTGTTGCTCAATCAGACGTGGTGTACGTCGGCGACTACCATACATTGCGCATGGCTCAGCAGGCGTACCTGAAACTGGCACAGAGTGCCGTTTCGTGTGGCCGCAGAGTGGTGCTGGCTTTGGAATTTGTAGAGTCGAAACATCAGTCGACGCTCGATTCTTTTCTGGCCGGTCGAGTGTCTGAAAAAACTTTTCTCTCGCGCATTGGCCACCCGTACCGGGGCCCTTTCGATATTTGGCCTGCTTTTGCGCCCATTTTTGAATTGGCGAAAAAAGCAAAACTTGAAGTGAGGGCCATCGATAGACGCGCTGTGGGGCCTCGCTCGCTCGAGATGAGAGACCAAGGTGCAGCCGTCTCGATTGCGCAAACAGCGAAAGCAGCCGACAGACCTCTGGTCTTGGTGCTGATGGGGCAATTTCATGTCACCCCTTGTCATTTGCCCCGCAAAGTTCAGGCGCTGCTGGGCAAACATGAGCGCAGGGCCTTGGTCATCTACCAAAACGCCGAAGGCGTTTATTGGTCGCTTGCTCGCGGAGGCCGGGTCGAAGCCACTCGGGCGGTTGAAATTTCAGCCTCTGAACTCTGCTTGGTCAATGCCTCACCGGTGGTGTGTCAGCGCAGTTTTTTAGACTACGTCGAAGCCGAAGCGGGTGACGCGCGCCTCGAAGACCCGGGCATTGCCGAGACTTTTCGTCATTTGGCGGGAGCTATTGGCCGGCTTGCGGGCATCAACGTGGGCAAGGCCGCTGATGAAGTGATGGTGCTTCGGCCCGGCGATCTCGACGTGCATCTTCGTCTCAAGCAGCGCGCCAATTTTACGTCAGCCGAATTGCGACAGCTCGCAAAACACGTCTTCTCGCTCGAGAGTGCCTTTATTCCTCGAGCTCAAGCGGTGTGGCTCTCGTCGATGTCCTTGAATAACGCAGCTGAAGAAGCGGCTCGTTTCGTGCGCCACGTCTGCGTTGGAAATAGAGCCGTTCGACCGCGAGCCCACCCTGATGGGTTCTTCGCCGCTTGTTTGGAAGCAGCTTTAGGTTTCTTAGGCAGTCGTTTGGTCAACCCAAAACGTCGATGCACTCAACTCGATGAGTGGGCCTGGCACTTTGAGTCATCTCGCGGTGAAACGAAGCGGGTTGCCGCATTCACTCTGGCGTTGGCAGGCGCAGTCTCAGACGGGCTCAACAAGGCGCCAGGCATGGTTCCCAAGGTGAACACGGCGCTCTTCATGCCCGTCAGCCGCGCTTTGGGCTCTCTTTTAGGCGAGGCACTGGCACAAGCGTTCGCCTCAAAAAAGTTCGCCGCCACCGAAGTGAGCGCGCTTTTTTTTGACCCGTTTCCTGCTCCCGCTCGTACCTTTGTCGCCTTGAGTCGTAGGCTGGCGCTCTTTGTCGAAAAGTCCTGAAACGCTGGACCATCAGATTAGAGAAGAGGTACCGGGGGAGATTCGCCTATGGTACCGCCAACTTCACTGTTGGCACCTTCGCGGAGAAGACCCTTGTCTGAAGAAGCGATTTTCGCCAGGCCGATCAAGGGTGATGCCCTCATTCGGCAAGAATTTGGGCCTTTGGGGCGGGGCTTAGCGACGCACTACTTTGAGGCCGTGCGTTTTCCGCGTTCCGGCGTTGAGAATTTGCGAGCACTGTCAGAACGCGGGCTGGTGGTGCATGTGATGCGCACTTCAGCTTGGGTCAACTACCTCTACCTGCACTGGGCGATGATTCGACGTGGGCTTCCGGCCATTCGCGCGGTGGTGAATTTGCGACGTTGGTTCACCAAGCCCTTCACGAAAGCGCACCTTCATGGCTCGCACGCAGAGCGCTTCGCGTGGGCACAAAAAGAAGGAGGCTCTGGGCTTGTCTTTCTCAGAGAGAGTGGCTTCAACACCGCTCGCGGTCGCGAAAGCAAAGAAGACCCCTTCCCCGCGCTGGTGGAATTGGCTCGTAAGAGCGACCGGCCGATCTTTTTGGTTCCTGAACTATTGGTCTGGGAAAAATGGCAACAAAAGGTAACGCCGAGCTTGTTTGATCGTGTTTTCGGAAGCCCTGAAGCACCTGGCTTTATTCATTCAGTCGTCACCTTCATTCGCAATCATCAGCGGGCCCAGCTTCGAGTGGGTACGGCCATCAATCTCAACGAGATGTTGGCGCGCGAAGGCGACAAGCCGACTGAAGTGATTGCGCACAAAGTACGCAGTACGCTGCACCATCATTTGGCGAAAGAAACCCGGGCTGTTTTTGGGCCCCCCGCTAAAGACGTCGACCGATTGATCGACGAAGCCATGCGCGACCGGGTGTTTCAAGCGGCGTTGAAAGAAATCGCGGCTGAAAAAAAGAGACCCGCCGATTCGCTGTTGCGCCAGGCAAAGAAGAATTTCAATTCAGTAGCTGCACGTTACAGCCCCACAGTTACCGGCATTCTCGCCTTGATTTTGAACTGGGTCTTCAACCGCATCTACGACGGCATCGAAGTCGACGATGCGGGGCTTGAGCGGGCGATGAAGGCGGCGTCTGACGCTCCCGTGGTGTTTACGCCCAGTCACAAGAGTCATCTCGACTACTTGATCATGAGTTACGTGCTCTGGCAGCGCGGCTACACCGTTCCTCTTGTCGCCGCCGGAGCCAATTTATCTTTCTTCCCCTTGGGCTTCTTTTTACGCCGAGCAGGGGCTTTCTTTCTTCGTCGCAGCTTTAAGGGTGACCCGCTCTATTCGGCCGTTTTTAAGGCGTACTTGAAGAAGCTGGTGCACGACGGCATTCACCACGAATTTTTCCCAGAAGGCGGGCGCTCTCGAACGGGCAAGTTGCTCCAACCGAAGCTTGGTTTGTTCAGCTGGCTCGTCGACGCGGTGATGGAAGGAACGCGCAATGATTTGCTCTTTGTGCCCATCGCCATTGATTACGAAAAGGTGGTTGAAGGGGCCAGCTACAAGCAAGAATTGCAGGGCGGGGAAAAGAAACCTGAAGATCTCAAGGCGCTGCTGTCTGCCCCATCGGTGCTGAGAGAAAATTACGGTCGCATCTATCTCACCTTCGATGAGCCTGTCTCGCTGGCCAAACTAATGGCCGAACGTGGGGTCAACAAAGAGACGGCGACGGGAGATCAAAAGAAGGCCTTGGTTCGCGCGCTGGGGCATCGAGTGATGTACGGCATCAGCAAAGTCTCGACGGTCACTCCGCATGCACTCTTGGCGGCGGCGCTTTTGGCGCATCGAAGGAGAGGCATTTCGGTGCGGGCTTTGACCGATCGCATCGTCTTCTTGCGCCGACTCGCGACGGACTTGAAGGCACCTCTTTCTCGACTGCTCACCGATTCACCCTCTGACCCGACGGTGCTTGGCTCGATTTCTGATGCCATGCGCATGTTCCACAGCAGCGGCATGGTGCGCAGCGTCGAAGCGCGTGGAGAGCCCATCTTTCAGGTTGAAGATGATCGCCGAGCCGAGCTGACATTCTACAAAAACACCCTCATGAATCTGGTGGCTGGGCGCACCATCGTGTGTGCTGCAGTCTTAGCCGCCGGCGAAGCGCATGACCGAGCGACCATCAAAGAACATGCGCTGTTCCTTTCGCGGTTGTTCAAACTCGAATTTCTGTACCCCGTCGGAAAAACCTTCGAGCACATTTTTGATGAAACGCTTGAGCATTTGACCACTCTGGGGCTGATGTCTGCGAACGAGGTGGGCGTCACCATCGCCCCAGAAGCGCATGCTCGCCCTTTAGTTGATTTCTTAAGTGCCCTGCTTCGAGATTCTCTTGAGTCATACTTGTTGGCAGCTCGCACGGCTGTTGCGCTCGAAGTGCAAGGGTGCGATCGCAAAGAATGGCTTCGACGCGCCTTGGAAATGGGCCGTGCCGATTTTCTGGCAGGAAACATTACGGCCAGTGAAGCGTTGTCAAAGACGAGCCTTGAGAATGCGTTGCAGTTTTTGATTGAACAGCAATTCGTTCTCGAAAAAGACAAACGACTTATGCCTGGTCCGGCCAGCGCAGCCGAGCTGGTCGAACAGATTCGTCGTTTCGTTCCGGAGAACACGTGAAAACCAAGACCATGCAACGAGTGCTGCCAGCGATTCTTTTCGCGACCATTTGTTCGGCGCAAGAATTCGAGTTGGACCTGACTGAAGCAAAGCCTCAAGTCACGATACCGGTCGAGTTTCGACCTTCCATTGGAGTGCTTTCGGTCAAAGCCGCTGACACCGAAGAAACCAGCGCTTCTCGCGCACGCCAACTCGAAGCAGAATTGCTCAAGCAGTTGAGTCAGAGCGACACCTTTCAGACGGTGGTCGAGCCTGCTGCTGCGCGAGCAAAACTTGGCAATGAATTCGTTCGAGCCGACGCATGCCTCGATTTTTCGTGCATGGACGCGACGGCCAAATTGCTGAAGGTCGATCGACTGGTTCGGTTGACAGTGCAAAAACAAGGCGCCGGCTCGTTGGTGACCATGTACGGGTTTGACCCGGCTTTTAACGAGGTCCTCATCGTCGCGCAGGAAAGCGGTGAAAAGGCCGAAAAACTCTTCATGGGAATGTCCGGCAAAAGCCAAGCGCAGAAAGACCGCGAGTTCTTAAAGAAGATGGAATCGTACTTGAACCAAGTGCAAAAAACGCTTTCGGTCGCGAACGGGAAGATTGTCGTCGACAACGCCGAGCCTTCCGCAATTGTCACTGTTGACGGCGTTGAAGTGGGAATGGGTTCAGTGGAAACCATCGTTCAACGTGGTTCGCATACGGTGAAAGTCATCGCCGCCGAGTTCAAACCTTTTTCACAAGCGGTCGCAGTCGAACCCGCGAAACAGGTTGAGGTTAAAGTGTCGTTAGAAGCCAAACCGTTAGACTCGGTTTTGCTCGTCAAACCCGTTGCGGAAAAAAAGGGCGGCATCTTTACGCGACCCGGTTTGTACGTCGCGCTGGTTGGCGCAGCTGCAGCGGCTACGGGAGTATACTTTGGGCTCGCCGCGCAGAAGGTGAAAACGAAGTTGGCCCATGGCGGAGATCCCGTTGAAGTGACTCGAGCCGAAGCCAAAGCGGCTCCCACTCAGGCTCTCTTGGCCAACATTTTAATCGGCGCAGGAGCCGCCGCCGTCGCGGGAGGCGTCGTGTGGATCATCGTCACTCCCACCGGAGGCAGTTCGAAACCGCTCCCCAAGACGGGGGTGGGCGACCCCGTCGATGTCATTTCTCCGGGCGGAGTCATGATGCATGTTGGCGGTGTTTTTTAGGCCGATTTTAAGATTTCGAGGCTCAAGTCCATGGCTCGGGCTGAGTGGGTGAGCGCGCCCATCGACACATAATCGACCCCTAGTTGTGCGAGACGAGGCAGTCGTTCGGCCGTCACCCCTCCCGATACTTCCAATTCGACGCGCCCCTTGGCGAGCTCAACGGCT
>JAYUVR010000048.1:0-24438 GCA_043753955.1 Archangium sp.
TTCCTGAATGCACCACCGAGTGTGCACTGTTGGCCAATAATGATGTGCACTACAATTCTGGTTTGACCTCGGGCAATAACTTCGGATGCCGCATGTACCATTTGAGCGTCGCCTCCACGAATGACGTGCTGAAGGCTGTGCACTGCCCACACATCAGGTTGGCGAACAATACCTGTCAGTGAGACTTGTCGGCCTCAAAACAACAAAGAGTACGTCCTGAGATGAGGACGCGCGTTGAATGAACGGGTGTCCTCATTTTTACATGATAAAGAACGGGAGACACGTTCTCCTGACACCCTTAGCGCACTCTCAAGGTACACTCCGTGAAAACCTCCGCTCTGTGTTGTTTTGCAACCACCCTTGTCGTGTCTGTCTTTGTTGCCTGTTCCCCTGTTCAGCAAACGTGTACCGCAGAAACCTGCGGCGGTTGCTGCGAAGACGCGACAGGAAAATGTCTACCCGGTAATTTACCTTCAGCGTGCGGCGCGGTCGCCAATGCCTGTAAAGCGTGCGCTTTTGGCCTCGAGTGCTTTAGCGGAACATGCTTGGCTCCTTCCTCGTCCGGAGGAGGTTCTGGAGAGAATACCGGCGGTGGAATCGGCAATACCGGCGGCGGGGATAACACCGGTGGCGGGGACGGCAATACCGGCGGCGGGAATAACACCGGTGGTGGGAACGGCAATACCGGCGGCGGCAATAACACCGGTGGTGGGGACGGCAATACCGGCGGCGGCAATAACACCGGTGGCGGCGGTAACGAAGGGGGCGGGGGCGGAAGCAGTGCAGCCACCTGCACCGACTATTGCTCGACCATTTTGGCCAATTGCACGGGCAGCAGCGCGCAATACGTCAACAATAATTCATGTCTGGGAGTCTGTATGGGTTTAACCCAGGGCAGCATTGGTGCCACTTCTGGCAATACGCTCGAGTGTCGTGCCTATCACTCTAACGCCGCCCAGGCTGATGCCACTACGCACTGCTCGCACGCCGGCCCCGCTGGAGACGGAATAGCAAACTGTGGAACAAACTGCGAAAGCTTCTGCTCGATTGCCATGAGCCGCTGCACGGGTACTTATAACAACCTGTCAGAATGCCTCATCGAATGCGCACTTATGGCAGATAATAATATTCACTATAATTCGGGCCTAAACACGGGGAACAATTTTGGTTGCCGCATGTATCATCTGTCTGTAGCAGCCACAAACGACACTTTGAAGGCCGTGCACTGCCCGCACATCAGGTTGGCGAACAATACCTGTCATTGAAGTGAGGAATTACGCTTCTGAAGCGTGTGGGAAAAAAAAGCGTAAACCCACAACGGGAAGAAGAGCGCCGCTTCCGTCAGCAAGACCTTCAATCCATGAGGTTGAAGAATGCCTGAACCCAATGGGGCCACGGGCAGCGGCCTCCACGGAAAGAAATATCTCGCATCAGTCAATGGCCAGAAGAAAGCCACGCCCAGCCCTCCATCAGTCAATGCATCGAGGAGTGGATGCGTGATGACCGTAAAAGCGATGCCCAAAGCACTCTTGCGAGATTGGGTCAGAAAAAAGCCGCCGATGCCCAGCGCTATCGCAAAAGCAATCGAGTGCGTCGCACCGCGATGCCCGAACGGCGACCCGTAAGGAATTCCAAAACGAAAAGCGACGACATCGAGGTCAGGCACCATCGACACCGTCGCAAAAGCAAGAGCGGCCTTCCAGTTGAAGCGGCCCTCGTGCGCCTTCGCCACCGCAATACCTACTGCGACGTGACCTAAACTCGCCATAGAGCAATTCCTTACTTGTTCGCATTGCGAAACACTCGAGTAGGCCAACGGGATTCAATGTATGCACAAGTGAGGCAGCCGCCCCTTTAGCAATGAGCAACATATTGTTTGTGTGCCCAATTCCACGAGTACACTCTTTTGCCGATGCGCGAACATCAACGGCTGAGCTGTTTTGTTTTGCTTTGCGCGTCGGCCGTTTGGGCGCAATCGGGTGCCCTCGAGCTTGACCTTTCTCCTACGGCTTCGCTGAAGGGCGTACTGGTATTGCCACCCGTCGCCACGGTCGTGACCGGCCAGAAGCGCGGCTTTGTCGGCCTCGATACTCGCAAAGCGGTCGAACGATTTCAGCTTCCCGCTCATCAGAAGCTCGTCTCAGCCTTTGACAGACGCCTCAGCGGAAAAGTGGTGCCTGCCGACGTCGCAATGGGGCTGCTCAATAAAGAAGGAATCACCCCCAGCACGCTCAATAAGAGCCAGACAGTGGCCCGATTGGCCCAAGCGGCTCAAGTAGAATGGGTGCTCACTTTTACGCTCAGTAAAGCCAACGCCCTCATTGCCAGCATCAACGATTCTGCGGGCAACTCTGCCGGAGAACCTTCAGTCATCACCGATGTGACGACATTGAGTGATGCTCAAGCCGATGCCTTGGCGAATTTGCTCGCACCTCGATTACTTGAGTTGGAAAAAGACCGTCTCAAAGCCGAGGAGGAAAAAAACAAAGCGCTGAGCGCCCCGCCTTTGCCGGCGCCGGAAGAACAACTGGTCGACGTCGACCTCGAAGCAGTGAAAAAAGAATCTGGGCCTTTCGCAAATCGAAGCATCGACAAAAATCGAGTGCGCGCCTTGGTTGCCGTGGGCCCGGGTGCCACGTTGCGCAGCCTCGAGGTCTCTGGTGATGCAGCGCATTCACTGGCTGAATTAACCAATGGCACAGTGATTGGTTTGGGCTTCAACGCCCAGCTGATGCCACTCGAATTTTTTGACGCCACCAGCGCCAAAGCCTGGAGTCAAGTTTCGCTCGAGGCCCACTACCGTCGCGCATTTGTACATGCTCAAGGCGAGTCGGGAAATTTAGAAGGTCAGTCATGCACGATGACAGATGACGATCTCCAACTGCGTGTGGGAGCTCGTTATCGCTTGGGGGAGGGCTACCTTCCCACCATCGGGCTCGCCACCGGCTGGTCTCAAGAACAAACGCGCTTCGACTGCAGCCTGCCTCTCTTGAGCACAACCTGGAGCGGTGTCGATGCACAACTGAGAGTGCGGCAACCTCTCTTTCGCGACATCGTCACGCTCGAGCTCATTGGTGGCCCACGCTTTTTGCTCTCGAATGCGCCCGGCGCAGCACCTGGTCTGAGTGTGTCTGGTGAAGCGTGGGTCGAAGTGAAACCCTATTCAATTCTCTTCGCCCGCGCCGGTGGCCGTTTTTCGCGGCTTCAAGCCACCATGGCATCGCTGGCGGCGGTCGATACACGTTCCTTTCTTTCTCTCGAAATTGGAGCGTTCTTCTGATGATTCGCCTACTCATCGTCGCTCTCGCACTCGGCGCCCCCAGTGCAGCTTTCGCTGTCTGCAACCCAAACCTTCCCAACAACCCAGAAAACGATTGCGATTTAGATGGTTGTACTGTCGCGCAAGGTGACTGCGCTGACAGTCTCACTGTCAACCCCAAAGCCGCGTCTATTCGTGGCCCAGGGTGCCCCACGGGTGCTTTCGCTGAAGTCTGTGACGGAGAAGACAACAACTGCAGCGGCGCCGTCGATGAAGGCAACCCTGGCAGCGGTGCAGTTTGCAGCACAGGACTCCAAGGCGTCTGTGGCCCTGGCGTTATTCAGTGCGTCAGCGGAGCGTTGTCTTGTGTACAAAATGTACAGCCTTCTGCAGAACAATGTGACGGCGCTGACAACAATTGCGCTGGAGGCGTTGACGAAGGCAACCCTGGCGGTGGCGCGGCCTGTTCAACCGCGCAAGCTGGAGTCTGTGCTGCCGGCACTCGAACGTGTGTTTCGGGTGGACTTCAATGCGTGCGCGACGTTGCGCCCAGTGCAGAGACTTGTGACGGCTTAGACAATAATTGCATGGGAGGTGTCGACGAGAGCTTCAACGTCGGCAGTGCATGCACCAATGGCAGCGTGTCTGGTATCTGTAGAGATGGCACCAATCAATGCCAGCCCAATGGCACCGCGGCCTGCATTTCAACCGTCTTGCCTGGCACTCGCACTGAGAGCTGCAATGGCGCTGACGATGACTGTGATGGCTCAACCGATGAAGGAAACCCTGGTGGCGGGGTGGGGTGTTCCACAGGTCAGGCAGGCGTGTGTGCCGCAGGAACGACTTCGTGCAGTGGTGGCGCTCTTTCCTGCGTACGAAATACCGCTCCCAGTGCGGAAATCTGTGACGGCCTAGACAACAACTGCGCCGGCGGTGTCGATGAGGGCTTTAGTATTGGAACCGTTTGCACCAACACCAGTGCCTCGGGGGTATGTCGACCAGGTACAACGCAATGCATAAGCACCAGTGCAACGGCATGTGTTTCAAACGTCTTGCCCGGAACTCGCTCAGAAACCTGCAACGGCGACGACGACGACTGCGATGGCTCGACTGACGAAGGCAACCCTGGAGGAGGCGCCGTCTGTTCAACAGGCCAAGCAGGCGTATGCGGGCCCGGCACCACGTCATGCACCAGTGGAGCAGTTCAATGCGTGCGCAACGTCGCCCCCAGCGCTGAAATTTGCGACAGTTTAGACAACGACTGCGTGAACGGCGTGGACGATGGGCTTCTCATCGACGCTGACGGCGATGGCTCACGAGCCTGCGGTACGTGCCGGGCGAACGCTTCGCCCAATTGTGATTGCAATGACGCGAGTTCAGCGGTGCGACCGGGGCGTACTGAAGTATGCAACAACGTCGATGATGATTGTGATGGGTCGACCGATGAGAACATCACTCGAATTTGTTACACCGGCCCCCCCGGCACCTATACCGGCACCTGCCCACCCACGACGCTCGTCACCACGTGTGCACCTCGAGGCATCTGCCAGGGTGCCTCACAAACCTGCACCGCGGGAGCTTTCCCTGCATGTACTCCAGCGACACTTCCGCAAACGGGCCCCGACGCCGTAGAGCAGTGCAACAACCTCGACGACAACTGCAACGGCACCGTCGACGAGGGGCTGTCTGGCGGTGCTTGCACGACGGGGGAGCTGGGCGTGTGCGAGCCCGGTACCGAACGCTGCGCTGGAGGCACTCTGAGTTGCATCCGCAATGTCGATGCGGGCCCAGAGCTTTGCAATAACCTCGATGACGACTGCAATGGGGTCACTGACAACAATGTACCCTTGCAGCGTTGTTTCACAGGACCACCGGGCACCTACGCGGGCACCTGCCCCGGACCATCGTGTACTCCTCGAGGCGAGTGTCGCGCGGGCTCAGCAACCTGTGTCAGTGGCACGTATGGAACGTGTAATGGCCAAACCATTCCCGTCCCTGAAGTGTGTGATGCTTTTGATAATGATTGCGATGGAAGCAACAACAATGGCCTGACAGTTGATGCAGATGGCGACGGTTCCCGCGCTTGCTTGACGTGTGGCGCTCCCGCGAGCCCCAATTGCGATTGTGCAGACAACAACACCATGGTGCGTCCTGGGTTGACCGAGCTGTGCGATGCCATCGACAACAATTGCAACGGAAGCACTGATGAAGGCAGTGGGCCGGGAGGCAAACTCACTGCCAATTGCTACTCAGGCCCTTCAGGCACTCAAGGTGTCGGCGAATGTGTCGCAGGAGTTCGAGTTTGCAATGCAACCGTGCCGGGCATGAGTAGTTATGGTGCATGCATGGGCGAGGTGGTGCCGGCAACCGTGGAAGTGTGCAACGGCAAAGACGACGATTGTGATGGCATTGTCGACAACGGGTTTGACCAAGATGGTGACGGCTTCTTTTCCTGCGCGGCGTGCACAAACCTCACCAATTGTGATTGCAACGATACCGACCCAGCCATCAAACCTGGAGCCGTTGAAAACTGTGACACCGTCGATCAAAACTGCGACGGCCACTTAGATGATATGCCCTCACGGCGGTGCTTCGCAGGGGCCAATGTCACCCCTGATACGTACACCGGCACCTGCCCAGGGCCCACCTGCCAACCCAAAGGAGCGTGCATGGCTGGAACTCAAGCCTGCAGTGCAGCCGGCGCGTGGGGAACGTGTGCTGGCGTTACGCTCCCCAGCAATGAACCTTCACAGGCTGAATTGAGCTGTAACGGATTGGACGATGATTGCGATGGAACTGTCGATGACGGCAGCTTCGACCTTGATATGGACATGGTGAGCTCTTGCGCTGGTGACTGTGATGACAATGACTCAGCAGTGAAACCTGGCTTACCTGAGAGCTGCGACAACAAAGACAACAATTGCGATGGCACCATCGATGGCATCTCGACCAATTGTTACGAAGGCCCTTCTGCAACTCGCGGCTTAGGACTGTGTCGCGACGGCACCCAAAGTTGTGTCAACGGAGTCGGCGTTGGTGCATGCACTGGCGGGGTACTCCCTGCCCTCCTTCCCGACGGCGGGTATCCACTTTTCGTTCCTGATGGTGGGCTCAATGACCCCGAGATTCTGTGCGACGGCAAAGATGAAGATTGCGATGGCATTGTTGATGATGGCTACGACCTCGACCACGACGGAGTGACGACCTGCGCCGGCGACTGCGACGACAACGACCCTTTCAACAAGCCCGGGCTACCCGAAGTGTGCGATTGCCAAGACAACAACTGCAATACATTGGTCGACGACACTGCCGACGGCGGGAGCGTGTGTCGTGGTGCGCCATGCCATGACTTCGACGCTGACGGAATCACCAATTGCGCCGGCGATTGTGATGACTCAAATGCAGCCATTGGCCCTCAACAAAGCGAGCGAGTAGGCAATGGTCGCGACGACGACTGTGACGGCGCTGTCGACGAAGACACCGATGAAGATGGCGACAACTATTCGACTGCTCAAGGCGACTGCGATGACCGCGTAGCCAGCATCAACCCCGGTGCAGCAGAAGTATGTGATGGCTTTGACAATGACTGTGATGGACTCAAAGATGAAGGGTTCGATCAAGACAACGACTTTGCCACCGTCTGTGCTGGTGACTGTGATGACACCGACCCCACCCGAAGCCCTTTCCGCCGTGAAATCTGCGGCAGCGGGAAAGATGAAAACTGTGACGGTCGCATCGACGAAGATACAGACGCCGATGGAGACGGTGTCACCACCTGTGAAGGTGATTGCAACGACTTCAACGGCTCAGTGCACCCAGGCACCAGCAACGTTGGGGCAGCCATGGAAGTGTGTGATGGCCAAGACAACGACTGCAATGGCCAAACAGATGAAGGTTTCGATATCGACCAAGACAATGTGGCGACGTGCTTCGGGGACTGCAACGACATGGACCCTCAAATCAACCCGAATATCTATGAAATTGCAGGCAACAGCAAAGACGACAACTGCAATGGTCGTGTTGATGAGGGCGCTGATGACCGAGATAACGATGGCTTCACTGCGTTCTGCGGCGACTGTAATGACGCAGACCCAAACATCAACCCACACGTCAAAGAAATGTGTGACCGCGTAGACAACAATTGCGATGCCTATATCGACAGCGCCCCCAATGAATTCAATCTGTGTGCGGTGTGCTTCGACGCCGACCAAGATGGTCAAACCAACTGCGACGGAGATTGTAACGACGCTGACCCATCGATTCGACGCGGGGCTCCTGAGCTTTGCGATTTGAAAGACAATGATTGCGATGGCGACACAGACTTAGACCCGGCGACGGGACTTCGTGTGTGCACCAACGACGGAGGGCTCGATAGCGATGGCGGGCTCAACCCAGGCGAAACAGATGGAGGCGCCAACGCCGATGGAGGAACTGGGCCGGGTCAGCCAATCGATGGGGACGGCGGCCGACCACGAGTGACCACCAGCTGTGGGTGTTCAAGCCCAGCAGACCTGGCGCCTCTCGCCTTCCTCACTTTGATTGTGCTCGGCCGTCGAGCGCGCCGAAGCACGCTCAAGCGCATTCCCGTGCTGTCTGTTTTGACCGCGCTCGCGTTGACGAGCTGCTCTACTTCCTTTGAAACGCCCGGGCTTCCCGATGGCTCGATTGACGGTGAAGGCGACGGTGGAAGCCAAAACGACGGGGGTGTCGACGCAGGGTTTCGCCCACCTCAGCCTCAATGGCCCTGCCCAGACTTCTACCCCGTTGAACATGTCATGACGTATGTGCCTAGCACCGCCGTCGCCTTTGCCCACAGCCTTCGATACGCGGTGACCGAACTCGCGCCGGCTCAAATGGTGCTCTTCGATGATGGGCCTGCAAATTTCGCGGGCTTCGTCCTGAGGCGCCCGGTGCCTTCTGATGTCAACGTCGAACAACCCGATGCGTTGAACATCTTGGCCGGGCGAGAAATCGCTGCGTTGCAGTCACTGGCTGGCAGCCCCTTGGTGAGAGACAGAATCGAACGTTTCAACCGGGTATACTTAGACGAGCTCGAGCAAAAGAATGCCTCTCACGGCTCGACACTCACTTTTGCTACCGCCACCACCCCATTTTCGGTGCGAAATCGACTGGCGACTGCCCTTTCAGGAAAAACGGTCGCAGAAGTCGGCACCCTGCCCGTGGGTCCTCAAAGCGCCGCTGCAGAACAACTCGTCGTGTATTTGCTTTTTCGCATTACACAGACAGATGTATTCATCGCCGGAGCAGTGAGCACGGTGAATGATTTTTCCCTCAACCAACCCGCGCTGGCTGATTTCACCAACGGCACCCATCTCTCTGACCCCTCGCCTGTGCTTGATTATACATGTGAAGTCATTCAATCGCCACCGCTCAAAACAGACTTCATTTTCGTCGTCGACAGCTCAGCTTCGATGTTGGAAGAGCAGGCAGCATTGGCCAGTTCAGCTGACGCACTGTTCGCCGCCTTTCAACGTTCCGGCATCGACTTTCGAATTGGGGTTGTGACGACAGACAGCGACGTCTTGCGTGGAAATGGGTTCACCAATGAATTGGCTCAGTTTAAAAATAACGTGCGCGTTGGCATTAACGGCAATGGCTTGGAAATGGGCATTGAATTTGGTTTGCGAGCCATTCGACGCGCTCGAATGATGCCGCTGATTCCTGATTTACAAATTCGTGACGACGCAGGGCTGGTGGTGGTGTTCGTCAGCGACGAAGAAAATACAGGCCTCAAATCGGTCGCGGAATACGCTGCTGATTTTATCGCCGAAAATGCGGTGACTTTTGGCATTGTCGGTCAGCGCCCTTCAGGTTGTACGCGCGTGGGTTTGGGCAACGCGGTCGCAGGCACCCAGTACATCGACCTTTCAGCCGCTACCGGAGGGAGTACCGGCAGCATTTGCAACCCCAACATCACCGAAGTGGTGGAAGAAATTCTCTTCGGCGCAATCGGGGCTTCATCGCGAGCCAAATTGGGTTCGAGGCCGATATCGGGCTCTTTGGCGACCAAAACAAGCATGTCAATACCGCGGGCCAGAATGAATGGCTTTGACTATGACCCTGGGAACAACACGCTGTTGTTTTTCGGCACTTCTCCTCCCACGGGCACCGATGTGACGACGGCCTACGCGACCTTTTTGTATCTTCAATAAGACTTTTCTGAGTCGTGATTCAAAAAGCGCGCTTCCACCGACTCTCGCGATACCGGCCCAAAGTGGCCGACGAAAAATGTCTTGGCATGCGGAGCGAGCTCTTTGAGGAGGCTGGCGATGTCTTTGTCGTTGTCTTCCACGTCGCACATGTACAAGTGCCGTTCAGCCCCACTGCCCACCAAGCTTCCTCGAAAGAGATCGCCTACCAGTGCCACATCACCGACGACCACGACCAGTGAGCCTTTGGTGTGCCCTGGCAAAGGAATAACTGAACCGCTCATCCCCAAATCGATTGGCTGCGACACTTGCACGTCAGGCACGTAGCCTGAATAGGTGGCTTTTTCGTCCTCGTTTTTCCTGAGTTTGCCCAACACCCCGGTAGGACATACAGCCTCGTTCTTGCCGCTGCTGAACATGCCTATGTCTGCTTGACCGCCCCAGACAGAAATGTGGTGTTGCTGGTGAAAGAAACGCGCGCCGCCCGCATGGTCCGCATGGCCGTGCGTCACGACAATGGCCTTCATTTTTTCTGGAGCAAAACCGGCGGCTCGCATGTCTGCCTCGAGCGCGGCAGCTTCAGCTTCGTAGCCGGAATCGATCAAAATCATCTCTTCACCCTTCACGAGCAAATGCGCGTTGGAACTCGCTCGGGTGAAGGTGTGAACTTCAAAGCCATCTCTGACAAAGCGAGTGTGAGCAGCGCCGCTGCATCCGAAAATGAAAGTCGAGGTGACAATGAGAATAAGCGGGCGAATGTTCATATGAGTCCAGTCAGTGTGTTTGTTTTGCGCGAAACGTGCTCATTCACTCGTTTGGCTAAATCGAGTTTTTGCCTGTTCAAACGTTGAATGGTCTTCAGCTAAGTCAAAGGTAAAACCCGCCGCATCGAGCCACAGCCCTGGTTGGGTCAGCACCACGCCGGCGTCTGACCATGCGAGGCCCCCGTCGCCAATAGAACGGTCGAAAGACACGCGAGGTGACTTCGCTCTCAAACCATTTGCACCTTGGAGCAAGACCCCACCCTGCCCTTCAAATTGGCCAGAGAGAAGATTGCCCGTGACCCGAGGGGCGACCAGGCGCATGCCGCTGGTCAGAAGCAATACTCCGGCGTCAAGCGCAAGCACATCACCTCGAGTGCCTACTTCACGAAAGACGTCGATGTGCTCAGCGGTGGTGATGACTCGCAATTCGTCGCCCGACCAAGAACGGACCACGCCATTTTCCAGGCGCAAATCAGGTATCGCATCAGGGTCTTTCTTGTGGGCTGTAGGAGGTTGGCCACAACCCCAACTCCAAACAGCACACAACACCAACCGATAGAGATGAGGTCGAAGCACGCACGCGAAGTCATCGTCGCTTCGCTTCACGCCGTCAAGCCTGTTGCTGGTGGCCTGTTGAACAGCAGCGGCGAAGCCACGCGTACCGCGCTTAACGCCTACGCCAAGGTGGCTGAAACGCTAGGCGAAACTATTTTCAACGCAACAATGGTCGCTTCACCCGACAAAGACACTGAACAACTCACTTGCAGTGGCAGCACGACAAGGAATCAGAAACTCATGAGCGCAACCTCAGGTATCAACACGTCACGGCCTACCGGAATTGCTGGAGCAACGACCGACAGCAAACATCGGAATGCAAACTTTCACACCGTCAAACGTGGCGACACCTTCAGTGGAATTGCCAAAAAACTGGGCGTGCCTCTGAACGACCTGAAGCGACTCAACCCCAAGATGGCTGGTGCCGACGGCACGTTCAATCTCCTCTTCCCAGATCAGAAGATTCGTCTTCCTCCGGGCAAAAGTGCTGCTGCTGAAACAACGCCGGCGACCACTCACGCGCACGCGCCGATGGAAAATGGTGAATCATCGTTCATCGAAAGTGAACACCCGTCGAAACCATTGGTGCTCGGTAGCAATACTGGTGCTCCGGCAGAGATTGAGACAGACATCCCTCCTCGGCGTGCCCTTGATTTGCAACGCGAACAAATCGCTTCGAAAAACAAAGTTGCCTCGCCGGAGGTAGAGACAACCAACGTGACGGATGACCAGGCTCGTAGAACGCGCCATTCATTCACCGCGATTTACTCACGTGCACTGCAAGAATTGTTTCCGGGTGACTCAAAACGACAGCAGGAAGTTCACAATGCACTGATACCGCCGGAAACAACCTCGACCAATAAGGATTTTTCCCCCGACCTCTTCAAGGTGGCTACGAGGGAAGAGTTTGAACAATTGGCCTCAGCGATAAAAGCTGATGCGGCGTCAATCGGTCAAGACAACGAGCTCGCACTCAAATTTTTAAACCAACCAAACACACGTCTCAGTGCAACCGAAGTGGCTAAACTCGGCAACGACTTAGCCGACCGATTGTCTGTCTTTGGCGCTGTCGCCGCCCAACCCTAGTCGCATACCGGCACGAAGAATTCGAGTGGGGTAAAACGTTCCTCTCCACATCACCCCTCCCCGCCAGACGGCCAATACTGCTGAGCGCACGAGCGCATACGTAAGCGGGAACACGCCCAAGAAGGGAACAAGTGCCGGCCACCGAGGCAACTCGAGCCAGCGCGACCAGGCGTATTGGCAAAGCGAAGCACACGCCCAGAGCAACGCCGCCAGCACTTGAAGGCGTAGGTCGCCAAAGAGAAGAGGAATCGTAGCGGCCGATTCCAACACCAACAACGTCAGAAGCGTGCTGAGCAAAATGGGGAAAGGAGCACTGGCTCCGTTCTTTTCCAGAGCTCGCACCATCGCTTGGCACGACGGATAGAAAGCCAGAGAAACGGTCGTTTTGGCCACCACTACTCTTTGTCGGGCGCCCCAGCGTTTCAACATCAGCCCCAAGGCCGCGTCGTCGCCGATTTCCATCTTCAGCCAAGCTAAACCTGGAGTCTGTTCTAAGGCGGACCGGCGAAAGAGATTAAAAGCACCAATGCCAAAGAATGCTTTTGAAGAAGCATCTTGAGCGGCCCAAGGCCGACCTGTCGAGGTTACAAATCTGAAGAAGAAGGCCAAGGCGGGGGCGATGAGAGGGCCTGCCGCAGTGACTTGTGGAATTGCAGTGAGATGATCCACCCCCTTGGTTTCTGCGTACGAAATCAGTCGAGAAAGCACACCCGGTGAAAGGTGCACGTCGGCGTCGCTGAAAAGTACCCATTCACCCCATGCACTTTCCAAACCGCGTTGAAGCGCATGCACCTTTCCCAGCCAGTCTGGAGGAAGCTCGTCAATTCGTACCACGCGAATGCGTGAATCTGCCCTCGCAAGTGCCTGCGCGACGAAGCCCGTGCCATCGGTAGATCGATCGTCGACAACAATCAGTTCAAGATTCGGGTAGCCGTCGTTCAATTTTGCATTGAGTGCCGCTGCTAAATAATCCGACTCGTTGCGAGCTGGAATGACCACCGAGACCTTTGGCCAATGAGGTAACGCCCCGGGAGGAAGTGCAGGAATCTGCAGAATCAATTTCCAACCACGAAGAAGGCAACCAATCTGAAAGGCCCACCAGCTGGCGGAGAGAACAAGACAGGCAGTCAACATGTGCCCAAAATACAGAGCAATTTGAGTGCCTGCCCGGCTTCCTGCGATATTTCGCAAGCTGGGCATGCGGCAAGTGCCAAAAAGTTCAACTCCCTGTCGCAACGGGTGACTCGATGGCAAAACATCGACTCCCACGCTCTTTGTACTTTTGAGCAATGTGCGCATGGGATTTCCAAGGCGTAAAACGTGTGTGCATCGCCCCTACGCAAATCTTGGCGGCGTTTGATTTGAGGCATTTGTTCAGGCGCTGTGGTTGGAAGCACACGGTTTCTGCGGTCGAACTCTTCGGTGGATATACTCATCAATCGTGATGAGACCACTTGAGCCAGCACTCAAAAGTATGGGCATCGTTGTAATTGCCTTGCTGGCCTGCGTGCCGCGCGTTCCGGTGCCGAATTCAACATCTGAAGAGGAAGGCCTGGCGAGCTACTACGCCAATTCACTGGAAGGTCGACGCACTGCCAACGGAGAAAGCTATCAAGCTCAAAAACTCACCGCCGCGCATCGCACTCTGCCTTTTGGAAGCTGCGTAGTCGTGCAGAACACGCAAACACAGACAACGGTGCAAGTGCGAATCAATGACCGTGGTCCGTTTGTGGCCACTCGAATTATTGATGTCTCATTTGCGGCGGCTCAACAACTCGGCATGCTGGAACTCGGGGTTATTCGAGTTCGAATTTCAACCTGTGCGCGGGCGGGGCTTCCCGCAGAGCAATAGTCGCATTCGGTCCTATGAGGCGCGCCGCGACACTAATGTAAGCGATGGGGCGAAATGCCCCGAGTCCGAGGTCCGAACAAGCGACCCTTACGGGGAACTCGTAGGGTCCATTTTGTGCAGCTTGCAAGTATCATGAATAAACCACTTTGGAATGACACTGGAGCAACCTTCGGTTCTTTCCCTCAGCTGACGAACAATTTGCAGGTCGATGTCGCAATTGTAGGAGGCGGGATTACAGGCCTCACTGCCGCGTGGCTGCTTCGTCGGGCGGGGAAAACGGTGGCAGTACTCGAAGGCCGAGAACTTTTGAGTGGAGTCACTGGCTCTACTACAGCGCACCTCACGCAGATTGTTGACACTCGGTATCACCAAATTGAGAAAGATTTTGGAGCGGAGGCGGCGCAAATCGTAGCTGGTTCGAGTCTCGCTGCGATTCAACTGATTGAACTCATCATTCGTGATTTGAAGATTGAGTGCGGCTTTAGACGCTTACCCGGCTACCTCTTCGCTCAAAACGAAGTACAGCAAGTGGAGCTACTCAAAGAGATGGACGCAGCTGAACGGGCCGGGCTCTTGGTAAGAAACGAAGTCCCCGCGTTCCCTCTTCCAATCCGTGCAGCAATGCGAGTGGACAATCAGGCTGAGTTTGACCCTCGTCGATATCTCGCTCCCATTGCTAAAGCATTGGCCAGTGAGGGCGTTTCTATTTTTGAGCACTCGCCAGTGGAAGTGATTAAGGGCGATAGCCCTTGTGAATTAACAACCAAGTCTGGCTTGACCGTGCGAGCGGAGCACGTGATTGAAGCGACTCATTCGCCGCTGAACCTACTCCTTCTTCAGACGAAAATTGCTCATTATCAATCATACGTGGTGAGCGGCCCGACTCAGAAACCACTCGAGGGGCTCTTTTGGGACATGGAAAACCCCTATCACTACATTCGCACTCAACAGACGCCCTCAGGCATTCAATTGATTGTCGGCGGTAATGACCACAAAACAGGTCAAATGGCAGACACGGAAAACGAGTTTTCGAAATTGATTCAATACACAGGACAATTGGGAGTTACACCAACGCATCGCTGGTCAGCTCAGGTGGTGGAGCCAGTCGACGGTCTGCCCTTTATTGGTAGAAATTCGAATAATAAATCTGTCTTCGTTGCGACCGGCTTTTCCGGAAATGGAATGACCTTTGGTACAATTGCAGCCATGGTAATTTCTGACCTCATTCTCCAGCGAAAAAATGACTGGAGCGAGGTCTACAGCGCGACTCGGGTCAAGCCGGTCGCGGGCTTTGCGTCTTATGTTTCAGAGAATATCGACTTTCCGCTGTATCTCATTGGAGGCGCGCTGAAGCCCGCAGAAACCTCTTCGGTCGAAGACGTAGGGCCCGGAGAGGGGAAGATTGTCGCGGTAGGACTCAAACGAGTCGCCGTCTTCCGTGACGAGAAAAACACCCTTCACGCGGTGTCTTCTCTATGCACCCACATGGCGTGTCGCGTTCAATTCAATAACTCAGAAAAGACATGGGACTGCCCATGTCATGGGTCTCGCTTTTCGGTCGACGGCGATGTGCTCGATGGGCCCGCCGTCATACCGCTTGCTAAAATAGAGTTGCCAACTGGAAAAAGCTAAGGCTGAGGGCGGAAATCGGGGAGCTGTTACTGCTCAATGCAATAGAGATGATTCTCTTCACTGCAAGATGAGGCAACAGAAGAGGTCCACTCACTGATCTGTAAAACACTGCCCGCGGTGCCATAATAACTACTATTGCTGTACGTCCAACCTTGACATGTTCCATTTGTACCTTGACCGCCGGATTGAGTCCCTGTCCAAACGTTGGCTGAACTAACGACCTTCCCCTGCTCTGTAATATCGACTGAATGGACCGGAATGGTGGTCAAGTTTGCCTTGTTTTTGAAGATTATCGTCTGACCGACAAGTGTCCACGGTCCCACGTCTTGAATACGGTCAATTGCGTTCGTAGTGCTATCTGAGAGCCACGCCTTCCATCCACCTCCCAACGTTTCGGCTTGTGCAGCCAGGTTGCATTTCTGATCAGCACCGGCAAGGCCACCCAAATTCCCGCTATACGAAGCTGCGGTGACAAAAATACGCTTAGAGCCTCCATCGTTTGGGACGATTCCGGCACATAATCCATCAATGCACACCGCATCGCTGCCGCACTTTTGGCAAGACGCCCCAAGGCGACCACAAGAATTTACATCTACTGAACTCACAGACCGACAGACCCCCGAGCTCTCACAACATCCACCGCAATTGTGAGGACCACAGGTGGGAAGCTCACCACCGCCCCCACCAACACCACTGCTACATATACATTGCGCAAACGAGCCACCCGCTGAGCACGTCTGCGCACCCATTCTACCGTCGGTACACGCGCACGCCGCGCTCGAGCCTGGAACGCAATTCGAAACCCCTCCATCAGGGAGATCTCCAATCGGAATACGACCGCCGCATGAAAAAACAGCAACCACAGACAACGCCAGCACACGTCGATTCATTACCGCTCCTGACAGATGGGGAATGCCCCTTATCTGTTTGAGCGGTCAATTCCGTCACGGGACCTCATAAAAAGAGGCTTTTGACTCGCAAATCAGCCGTCATCTTTTCGGCCAGTCGCTCGAAGACTGAAATTCCTGTAGGTTCCATTTACATGTACTCCCTGCTCAGTTTGCTTCTCGCTGCCTCGCCTACGCAGTTGACCCTCGAAGTCATCCCTCCCGAAGCCATCATCTTTCTCGATGGAAAAAAACTCGGTGACGGCCGCAAACCTCGCACCATGCCAGTCAAGCCGGGTAAGCACGTGGTGAAAGTCACCTTCAAAGGCGACTCTCACGAAGAAGAAGTGCAGGTGAAATCTGAAGAGAAAAAGAAATGGCAATGGACGTTTGAAGACGACTCCAAACCCATGAATACCGAAGAGCCGGCTACCGAATAAGTCACTGTTGCGGCTCAAACAGCGCATCAACCGTCGGACCCATCAGGCTGTCTGGGTATCGCTGATGAAACTGAATTCTCAGCGCCTGGGCTTTCTCTTCGTGGCCCTGCCCCAACCACACTTGAATTTCCATCACCTGTCGCTCTTCAACCATGCGCCCCGATGGAAATTTGACCTCATGTTGCGCTAACGCAGCGGCCGCCCCTTCGAGATTGTTTTTGAGCAATGCAGTTCGCGCTTGATCAATCAACGCAGCCTCTTCGCTCAAAGATTCTCTCTGAGGTGAAGGCGAAGCCACACCCACCGCTTTAGGTTTTGACGTCCGTGATGGGGGAACGGCTTTCTCAGCAGGGGCCACCACGGGTTCAGCCATGACAGGCGAGGCCACCACCGGTACCGGAATGGAAACCTCTTGCGCGAGTGCCAACGCAGCCCGCGTCTGCTCGAGTTCACTTTTAAACCAAGCACCCACGGCGCCACCACCCACAATCGCCCCAGCAGCGATTCCCAAAATCACTTTCGCCGCCACTGCCTTGGCCCCAGCTGCAGCGACCAGCGGTTGAAACGCCTGCGCCTGAATTAAAGCCTCAAAGACTCGCTGCTCTTCCAACCCTGTCGGCCCCTCGCGACCTCGTTCGAGTTCCAACAAGCGCTTCGCCGTCGCAGACAACGTCTCAGATTCGTCGCTCGTCATTGGGCCGCCCCCTGCTCGGGGTGAAGTCGAGCCACAAATTGGTTGAAGTCTCTGCGCGCCAACCGCAGTCGCGAGTAGGCGGTATTGAGCGGAATCTGCAATTCCTCTGAGACTGCAGGAATAGGGTGCCCTTCGATTTCATGCATCACAAAGACCGCTCGTCGCTCGAGTTCCATCGATTCTAAAGCCCGTTGCACTAACTGAAGACCCTGCTGGCGAGCCACCACCTCTTCCGCGCTGCGGTGATGCCCTTGAATCTGGTCTTGCTCGAGACCATGTCGTTCAAATCGGTGCTGATGTTTTCGGCGAAAATCTCTCACCAGCCGATAACTGATACCGAACAACCACGGCTTCACCGGCCGAGAACGGTCGTACTGAGGCCATTGTTTAAAGGCAGCAGCAAAAGCTTCCTGAGCGAAGTCTTCGCGTTCGGGGCCTGTCACTCCGAGGCGGAAGAGTACGTTCCACACGTAGGGAAACTCGGCCCGGTACAGTGCAGTGAGTTCGGCGGAAGATTCCATCACGATAGCCAGCGACGTGTTCTGTTCGACGAAGGCAAACCCGTCACAAAAACAGCCACCCCACTGACACACTCGCATTTCCCGCCAACACGGAACTGTTCCACAACTCGATGGGACCCAATGAAATGGCATTGCGAATCAGCACCACCTCGAGGCCGACGGAAGCGTTGAGTAGCAACCCGCCTATCGGCTTCCACCCCACACCCACGAGAGGGCCTACCGTGGCGAAGGGCTGCCAACCGCGCTTGCTGTTCTCAAAACCCGAGCCACCAGCGGCGAAGCCTCCGCCTGTCCCTCGCGCGCATAGCGATACAAACGCCGCGTGTCCGCACAATTGAAGACCTCCGCGAACCACTGAGCTCTCGACTCTTCCAGCACCCGCAGAAAGCGTGGGTGCAATAGACGCATCGCCATCGAGCGCGAGACTCAAAGAATAAAGTCGAAGTCGAGCCTCGAAATACGGGCCCAAGCCGGGAGCCGGCAATAACCCCACCGAGCCCCGTACTCCAGCGGCGAGCGACACATGTATTGGCATTGGCAAAGGAACGAGTGCCTTCTCAGGCACCGCTTGCATCACCGGCGAAAAAATCACGACCGGACTTGGCTCGGGAGCCTGCCGAGTCAACACCCTTGGGTCGAGTGCAATTGCCAAAGCCAGCGCCACGCCTGAGAGCACCGCATCGCAATCTGTCAGCCCGCCGCTAAATGAGCGTTCACCGCGCTTGGAGTTTCCGTTTTCGCCGAGGCTAAAGCGTGCTTCCAAAGTGTCTTCGCTGATTCGAACTGCGACGCCAGCCACATGCGTTGCAGGCTCGTTGACAGGGTTGTACCCAAGCCGCGCCGCCAGCCGAGCTTCAAAACTGTCTTGATTCGGGCACGATGGCGGAACCGAATATTCCAAACGAATAGACCGGTGACCCGCAGCGCGAACAGACCCCAAAGGCGTCAGCACTGCAGCAACCACCAATAGAAACCATTTCACCTTGGGCAAAGCCGTACTTAAAGCGTTGCAACTTGTCGAGGGCTGGTGCACGTGAAATGACTGAATTGGATCAACCGCCAAGCGTCCGGCAACCAACGACGGCGATGACCGCCCTCGTCACACCCTACAGGCACATGCCGAACGACCTCGCACTGGCGGCCGACCCTCTCCGCCCTCTCGCATTTGCGGTACGTGACGGTGAGGCCCTCGCATTTACGCATCTTTACGAGCGAACTCGAGAACAAGCGTGGCGAGTGCTCTATCGAGTCGTCGGTCAAAGCCCTGACCTCGAAGACCTCTTACAAGAGTCTTACTTGCAGCTGATGCGAGCCCTCAAACGTTTCATCTCATGGTGGCAATCGCTCTTCACTCCCCAATTCGTGTTGGCGGGTGCAGTAGGCGCGGCCCTGGTGGTCGGCGGAGCCTGGTTTCTGGCGAACCCCCCATTGCCTGTGGCTGCAACTCAACACCTGACAGTTCCCGCGGCCGTGTCTGTACCCAAAACACGTTCGACGCCCCTTCAAAAACAATCGGCCACGGTCGCAAGTTCAAAAAAATCAAACGCCCTTCTTCACCAGAAGCTGGAAGAGGGTTCTACCGTCGCCACGAAGAGTGGAGGCAGTGTCTGGTTAAAACTTCCCGATGGTTCGCAGGCAGGGCTCACCGCTTCGGCTGAAGTTACTTTGGCTACGCTGCAAGAAAAACAACTCACCCTCAACTTGGTCAAAGGCGGTTGGCTCTGGTGGTACCCCACCGTGAAGACCGCGTGCTGACGGTGCGCATTGGCGAAGTTGAAGTGAAAGATTTAGGCACTCGTTTTTTCGTCTCATGCGAAAACAATCTGACTTTGGTTGCAGTTGAAGAAGGTGAAGTTGAAGTCAAGACGCCCAAAGGCACACAAGTTCTACACGCGGGCCGTGCAATCACCTGGAGCGACGGACAACTCAGTGAACAGCACTGGGAACCAAAGACAACGCGACCGTTAGAACTCAAAGCAATTCCCGAAACCAATTCCATTGCGCGACTGGGTGATGAAGATGACGAACCCATCGACGCCGCCGAATGGGAATCATTGCCTAAGAAGCACCCGCCCGCTCCTCGGCCACAACGAGAACCATTCTCTTTGCGGCACATCGAAAGAAAATTGCGCGAACTCGGAACGAAAATCACCACTCCGTTACCCAGAGAAGCCGAGGTGCGCAATATCGCCCTCTCGAGCGATGCCGATGATTGTGTGCATGCGCTGAAGTTGGCTGATGCCTGGCTGAGCGCTCCTGTATCAACCAATGCAAAAGAGCCCTTGCTCCGCCGAGTGGTTTTCATTCAGCAAATGCGCTGCTTGAATCATTTGGGGCGCAAAGAAGAAGCAGCGCAAATTCAGCGTACCCTCGACAATAGGCCCTGATTCCTTACAAAGGCGCCCAGTACACACTCGCACCTCTATGCGATGCGTGGCCCGAGACGAGCGAGGCTTTTAGACTCATCATCAAGCACCAATTTCCTTTGGGTGTGAGTCTTTACCTCGTGCAAGGGGTACTTCGTTGGGTGCGTACCGCATCATGCGCCGTTTGGGCCCATCGAGTGCCTTTCTCGAAACGTATTCAGGGCGTCAAGCGCAAGACAATCGCCTGGTACTGCTCAAGCGGCTCTCTCACCATGTTCGTTCCACCGGTCGGCTGGTGGAAAATATTTGGGCGGCCTGCGGCGCGTCGATGCCTCCCTTGGTTGAATTAGGAACCTCTGGCGACGACTTGTGGTTGGTCACCGAGGGTCAAGAGGGCGAGTCCTTGCGCTGGGTGATGTCGACGTTGGCCAAATCGGCTGGCTTTATTGCGCCCAATGAAGGGCTGGCGGTGGTGGCTTGGGTAGGCCAGGCGCTCCAAACGTTACATCATCAAAACGCGGTGCACGGTGATGTCTGCCCAGCCACCATCTTTGTGACCGAGCAAGGTCAGGTACAGCTTCATGATGGCGGCCTCGCCTCGACATTGGGCAAGGGTGGAACCGCGGGGCCTTTCCGAAGTGAAATAAATTCGTTGGCTCCTGAGCAACTCTCTGGGCCCGCTACCGCGGCGACTGACGTTTTTCGACTGGGTTTGGTGTTGTATGAATTGGCAATAGGTCGCCCCTTGTGGGCTGGCCACAAACCAGTTCATTTTTGTAACGCAGCGACCCACTGGCAGGGTTTGGCGCCTGAAAAAATCAGCCAAGTGCCAGAGCCTTGGTTGTCATTGCTCGTGCGAATGTTAGCGGTGAACCCCGCTGAGCGCCCGCAGATGGAAGAAGTGCTTTCGATTCTGAATGCGGCGATGGCAAACAATGGTTGGGGAAGCAGTGCGGAAGACATCGCACGTCTGTTTGCACGAGCCAATCAAGCCAGAGAGACAACGGGCTCCGACGGAGAACCGCGAGACTTGCTGCTGAGCGCTCCAACATTTCCTTCGTCACCCAAATCAACCCGGTCAGTAGTCGCGCGCATTGCGACTCACAAAGTGAAGCGAGAAGCGCCTCCTTCCGAAGCGCCCAAACCTGCGGCGCACGCGGCAGCGGAACAGTCGATGGAATCGCGCATCGGTCAATTGTTGGTCGAGCGAGGAGACTTAAGCCCCGCTCAACTCACTTCCGCGAATGCAGAAGCACGCATGACGAAGGTGCCCCTCACGACTCTTCTGAACGACGCCAAACTGGTCACCGAAGACGCCATGGTCGCTGCCATTGCAGAACTGACCCGCACGCCTGCAATCACTGCACACAAGATGTCGCAAGCCTTGCCTTCTGCAGAGGCGTTGGCCCTCATTCCTCTGGCGCTCTCGCAAGCGACGCAAGCTGTGCCGGTTGGCATCAAAGGCAAAGGCCAACTGTTGGTCGCTATGGTTGACCCCTTAGATGCGGAAGCCACCGCGCAGCTTAAGGCCGCAATTGGCGCCAAGAGTCTCATCGTCTTCCGTGCTGGCCCCCATGCCATCGCGCGGGCGCGAGAACGGCTGTACCCCAGTGGCTCAGCGCCAGAAGACTTTGAACTTCAAGTCGCCGACCCACTTCCTCAAAATGTTCGGCCCTTGCTGCGCATGATGGACACGCTCCTTGACTTGCTGGGGCCAGCGGGAGTTCAAGCCCAGCAATTGGTGGGTTTGGCCAAAGGTCTGGCCAGTCGCCTCGCGGCGTCAGAAGAGCAAGTGGCCCGAGCGGTACTCGCCGCACGAGGTCTGGCCATCAGCGCGTTACGTTTAGGGCGCGCCCCACACGAGGTACCGCATTTGGCACAGGTGGAACATTGTGTAGGCCCTGACACGGTGGTGGCCGAGTGTGTCGAGGCATTTCATCAGTTCCCCACGAAGTTCCCTGAGAAAGCAGAATTCCAAGCCGTCGTATTGGCCTTCGCTTTTACCGCTCACGCCGGAGAACCCAGGCCCGCTCATACGCACCTTCCCGAACTTCTCGATGCGTTCTGCAAACGACATCACCTCTCGAATGCGGTGCGGGAAGCGTTCGAAGCGGAACTCGAGCCAGGAACGAGCCCCCTATGCCCAACCTGAAGGTGGTGTAACTAGGGGTTCATGAAGCGTTTGGTGTCGTGCATTGTATGGTGTGTGCTGGGTTGCAATTCGACAGGCCAAGCCACGGTGGACTTTAGACGTACGCCTCCGACGGGAGTGACTGGAGGCACTTGGGTCGCGAAGTTTGCTGATGAACGAATAACCGATACAGAACTGGCGCAGCGTTTCGCGGAAATGAACCCTTACGCGCGCGCTCGCTTTCAAACTGTGGAACAGCGCCGAGACTACGTTGAAGGCTTGGTGCGTTTTGAATTACTCGCTCGCGAAGCAGTTCGTCAGAATCTCTATCGAAACCCTGAAGTGGTTGAAGCCGCGCGACGAGTGATGGTTCAACAGTTGCTCAAAAAAGAAGTCGATGAAAGCAATCAAGACATCAGCGATGCACAGGTGGCGGAATACTATCAAACGCATACTTCAGACTACGTGAAGCCCGCCATGACTCGGCTTTCACATATTGCTTTTACTGTCGACCATCGAGCTCGGGCTTTGGCTGTTTTGGCGCAAGTCAAAGCTTTGTCACCGCTTGACCTGGCTGCGTTTGGAACACTGGCGCGGGAATACAGCGAAGATGAAAATAGCAAAGAACTCAATGGAGACTTGAGATTCTTATCAAACGAAGAACTGAGTACTCGGTACGGCCCTCAATTGGTTGCAGCTGCCGAAGCATTGCTCAAAGTCGGCGACGTAGGCCCAGCGCTCGTAGAAGCCAACCAAACGCTGCACATCATCAAGCTTCAAGGCCGCCAACAGGCGCTACACCTTTCTCTCGAACAGGCCAAGCCCAGCATTCGTCAGCTGCTTCTCAACGAAACAAAACAGCAGCGATTGAGTGCGTTGATGGAACGACTGAAAAAAGAATCACATCTCGAAATGAACCCGGGGCCGCTGGCCGCTATGGCACTCGACCTTAAGGCGGCCGCGCTGCCCGCTTCGTCGCCGCTGCCTGGCTTCATTCCTGCTCCGACGATTACGAAGTAAGTGTGCTAAGCACCCGAAGAAGTCAGATGCTTCGCCCCGCCCTCTTCTTCTCGTGCGCGTTGTTCTTCGCCTGCCCTCAGCAGCAAAAAACCAAACAAGACCCAGACGTCATCGCCACCATCAATGGCGCGGTGCTGACTCGAAGCGAGTTTGAACAACTTCTTTCGCGTGAAGCCCAACCGATGGAAGGCAACGGCCCTCGGACTCCGGAACAAGTTGAGCCTTACAAAGAATCACTGTTGCAGACGCTTATTGAGCGTTCCTTGTTGTTACAAGCCGCAGCGAGGGCGGAGATTTCTGTGACGTCAGAAGAAGTCGACCGGCGGGTGTTGGCTTTGGCTTCTGAATACCCCGCGGGAACGTTCGATGAAGCGTTGGCCAAAAGCCAAACCTCCCGCGCTTCGCTCACCCGCAGCACCCGCGAGCAACTCACCATTGAGAAATTGTTAGCTCAAGAAGTTCATTCACGAGTCGCAGTCACTGAAGAGCAAATTCGCCAAGACTACGAAGAGCACGCCGCAGAATTTGCCGAGGCAGAGCAAGTGCATGCACAACAGATTGTGGTCAACGGTCTCGACGAAGCCAAACGTATTCAGCAGCTCTTGGCGCAGGGGAAGAAGTTCTCTGAACTGGCGCGTCGTTACTCACTCTCGCCTGACGCACGGGTGGGCGGAGACTTAGGGTATTTTAGCAAGGGCACCATGCCTCCGGCGTTTGACGAGGTGGTGTTTAAGTTGAACGTTGGTTCCACCAGTGAAGTGGTGTCGACGGAATATGGTTTTCATCTTTTTCGGGTGCTTGAGAAGCGACCCAGTCGAAAGCGTGACTTTGCAGATGTGCGGGGGCTGATTGAAGAGCGTCTGCTTTCGTCATTGCGCTCTGACGCGCAAAAAAAGTACGTGGCCGGGCTGAGAGCCAAAGCGAACATCAGTATCAACGACGAATCGCTGATGCTGATTTCTCGTCGAGTGGTACCGGGTCAATCGGCAGAACCCTGAAAGAGTAGTGGGTAGCCCTTTACATTGATGTCGCACCACGGTTACTGCAGAGGTGGCGCTTCT
>JAYUVR010000049.1:0-4424 GCA_043753955.1 Archangium sp.
TTGAATCTCCTTCTGGTCTTTTGTCTTCAAACCCGCTTTGAATAAAGCGAGCGTCACCTCGTGGCTGGCTTCGCTCTTACCTCCTTCAACGAAAGAAGAACCATGAGACATTCTTTTTTGGTCAGCGTGCTGCTACTGGGTAGCGTTAGCGCATTTGCTCAAGAACGCGGTCGCACCGATGGGCCCGAAGGTTCTGAAGTCGGCAGAGGCGGTTATTCTTCTTCTTTCGGGGGCAAGTTTTCACTGGCACTTGATTTTGGGGCGTCGGTGAAAGTGACTTCCACGTACCATGGCGTTCCTTTCGGTTCGCCGCTGTATTTTGGAGGTACCGGTTCGTTCTGGCTCACCGATTGGTTTCAGCTCGATGCATTTGGCGGGTACACCTTCGACTCGGGGCGAGGGCTCGCGCTGATTGGTCCTCGCATTCGCACTCCCACTTGGCCAATCAGCGGCGCCTTGGGCCTGCGTGCTGGCATCATCACCGAGCCCGGCGTTGGGCTGCGCTTTGCGCTCTCTCCGGTGGCTTCCGTTGACGTGATTCTCGGGCGGCACTTTTTGCTCGGGCTCCAGGGTTCTATCGACGTTCCGATTGCCGGCGCAGGTGCAGGGTTGCGCATTGGTCTCAATGCCGGTTGGAGGTTTTAGAATATGTGGACCTCTGTGCTGACTGCCGCGTTGTGTGCGCAAGTCGCGCCATCGCTCCCCACCGCAAGCCGCGCTTTTCCCAGTCAAAGCGCTTCGACGGTCAATATCGTGCAGTGGGACTCAAACAAACTCCCTCGCGTGTACGAGCGCTCTGAGCAAATGCCGTTGACTGACGACGACTTGGTGAAGCTGGCGAAGGAAGGCTTCGACGCGGCGATGCTGGTCAAGATGATTGAGGAGCGGCGCTGCGCTTGCGACGCCAGTGCGGAAGGCATGATTCGACTCAAGAAGAGCGGCGTTCCGGCTGAAGTGATTCAGGCCGTCTCACTTCACGGTCTTAAACCCAATCGCGCACTGAGCTTGTTGGTGACGCTCGATTTCACAGGCCAAAGCCGAGAAGCACGCAGCAATTACCTCTACTTTTTCGTCGACGATGGAAACACCACCCGCTTGTTTTCAGCCAACCTGCACGAATTGTTGTCGCGCAAAAATGGCTTCGATGAACAAGTCGACAAGTCTGATTTTCTCATTGCCCGCACGGTGCGCCGAGTGCAATTCGCAGGAGAAATTCCACTCAAGACGTATGGGAAACACAATGTACTGGTGGCCTCAAGTGCTAACCCCAGCCTGAGTCACCCCAGTCAATTGCGGCCTGAGGAATTGAAGAATTCTCAGCGATACACTTTCGACTACCCTCGGGCTTCATTGGAAAATATGTGCCGACTCACGGTGGGTTACCGTCGTGATGAACTTCTCACTTACCTGTGGCGCTCAATGGGCAGCCGCTTTGAATGCGAATGGAACTAACTCACATGCGAATTCAACCTTTCTCAACTCTGATTCTGGCTGCAGCGGTAAGCGTTTTGATGAGCTGCTCAAGCTCGCGCGCATTCACCAGAGGGCAGTACGAAGACCCCAACACCATCGAGATGCTGTCTGACAAATTTAATGAGAATGATTTGCAGCTCATCGCGAAAAAAATGGTCGACTCGTTGGTGAGTTCGCCTCAATTTACGCAGCTCCAAGGCCGGCCGTTGGTGGTGATTCGTACTTTTAAGAATTCCACCAGCGAGCACATCGACATGAAATCGCTGGCTGACAAGATACAAGTGGCTTTGGGGAGAACCGGGCGCTTTGCATTTCAAGACGTGTCTGCGCGCACTGATGTCGCTGAAGAGTATGCGTATCAAGGCTCAGGTTACGTCGACCCCAATCAAGCCAAGGGTCCTGGTGGGCAAGCGGCTGCAGACTATGTCTTCACTGGGGAAATCAGCTCGATTACTCAAGAAGTCGGTTCAGACAAGTTGGTCTATTACAAAATGACGACCAAGCTGACCAACCTCAAATCAGGCATCATCGATTGGTCAGATGAAAAAGAACTGCGGAAGAAGTTCGAGAAGCAAGGTGTGAGCTGGTAACGGCGATGCGTCGCTGCGCAGTGATGTGGGTGGTGGCGATTGCGCTGGCGGCCAGTGGCTGCGCGACCGGGTACACCAGTCGAACGAGTTCAATTCGCGCGGCGTACCGTGCCTATGATGAAGAACGCGCGCTTCAATTGCTCGAGGCGCAAGAGAAGTCGGGGCCTCAAATCGATTCGCTGCTGGTGCTGCTCGACAAGGGCACCATTCTGCATGCTCAGGGGAAATGGAAAGAGAGCATTGAAGTGCTCGCTCGCGCTGACGATTTGGCGAGCCAAGTCGACACCACTTCGGTTACTGAAGAAGTGGGCACGGTACTCGCGAATGAAAGTACTCGCATGTACCGGGGTGAAGATTTTGAGAAGTTGATGATTTCGGTGCTGCAGGCGCTCAACTACACCGAGCTGGGTGACGAAGATGGCGCATTGGTCGAAGTTCGCCGTTGCAATGAGCGCCTCGAGAAAATGGTGTCGAAGGAAAAGAAAAAGTACGAGCAATTGCCTATCGCTCGGTATTTGGGTGGCCTGTTGTATGAGAATGCGCGCAATTTCGATGCGGCAGCCATCGACTACTTGAAGGCAGCAGAATTGGCGCCTTACAGCCCAGCGATTGTTGCGGCGGCGTTACGGCTTTCAAAGAAGACAAGCCGCGACGATGCCTACCGCGATTTGTTGGCTCAACACCCGAATGTCGAACATGAGCCCATTTCGCTGAGCGATGGGCAAGTGGTGGTGTTGCTGGAATTAGGTCAAGCACCAGAGAAACAGACGACACAGCGGAGGAATATCGGCTCTCAATTGATTGTCGTGCCTCAGTACCCTGCTCAACGCGTTCGGCTTGCTCCTCAACAGGTGACGATTGGCGGGGCGGTGGTGAAGAGTCATCTCGTCACCAGTATCAATGACGTCGCCCACCATTTTCTCGAAGAACGTATCGGCGGTCTTATCGCCAAGTCGGCGTTGAGCTTAGGGCTCAAAGCTGGAGCCGGTGCCTTGGTCGGTGGCCTTACGCAGTCGAGTGAATTGGGAGCCTTGACGTTTGCTTTGTTGACGTTGTCGCAAGGGGCTGACACGCGAAGTTGGCTTTCATTGCCCTCAGAGTTTCAGGTGAGCAGCGGCACAGTGAAACCGGGGACAGTGGAGGTGACTGTCAATGCGTTGGGCAGGACAAGCACGCATTCGGTTGAAGTCAAAGCGGGCAAAGCAACTTTGCTTATTGTCAGAAGATATTGACTTGCGTTGGTCAGCCGGCCGTCTGGCTATTGACCAAAGCATTGAACCTTCCGGCGACCTGATTCATCTCTTTGATATTGGGCACAATGCACAGCGCTATCTGTTCTGCACCGCGCAAGACGACGAGTTCCCTCGGTTCCGAATTGGTTTCTTGAACGGAGGTCAACTCTTCGAACGTGAGGTACCAATGGGCTCGCTTTGCACTCCCAGAGTGCGAAACATGGAGTTCATTTTCACTCAAATCGAACACGATCGTTCGAGTCGGCGGCAGGAAGACAAACGCAAAGAACAGCGAGAGTAACGGAAGCAAAAGCGCCATCATGCTCCAACCTAGCGGCCGAATGGCAAATGTGTCGGACGCCAATCCTCGAAGCAATTCTTTGCTCGCCATGGAGCCTGAAAGAAACAGGCACATCACCAGCAAAGGCATGGGTGAGTTCGTCCAGCGACATACCAGCTCGACGGATCCATCTGCACGATACACACACTTCTTCGCTGTGTATTCCATTTGAGTCCACTGTACCTGGGTTCACATTCAAGACCACCGAACTGTTTTCGAACTCGACCGCGCCACTGCGTTGCTCTTCGCCCCTGCATGAGGAGACAGTTTGTAACGGCGTCACCACTTGACGCGAAAGCTGAGACGATTTCTGAGATCAGATGCGGTACCTTCGTCGACGCACTCGGTTGGGTACACCAATGCTCGGGTCTCAAAATCGAGCGGTCGAGTCTTGCTTTGCCTCACCCATCTTGGAACTTGAGCACGAGGCAAGTTTGATACCAAAGGGTTGGCTCTACCCAAAGTTCGACTCAACGACAGTGCAACTTGTTTTGATTAATGTGGGGGCAATTGAACGACGAGGAAATACTGTTCTAACGCCGACAAGAACTATGAAAGGCGTGGAAAGCATAAAGCAACACAAGCAATGTTCAGTGAAAACAAAATCTCGCCGGGCTCAATGTCTATCTTTCGCCGAAGCCCCCTTCTCCATGAATGTCTGAGACGCCTTGGTCGTGGCCATACTCTGCACAAACAAATAAAAACTCCGCTAGGCGTATTTTTTTATCGCTCACGTGCCCATTCTGGCGAAGGCATTTCATTCTCTCTTCCACGTGTACCCGTCGCTAG
>JAYUVR010000050.1:0-20610 GCA_043753955.1 Archangium sp.
GCTCTGCAACGCACCGACCCGCTCATCAAATTGGGCGATGACCACGCGCTGCAAATTTTGGCAGAAATCGGCGACCGCACGGGTTCGGTTTCAAGCAAGGTACTGACGAAGCTCAAAGAGCCAGGCTTATCGCGGGACGCTCAAATTGAGTTGGTCAAGAAGGGCATGACGGAATCAGAAAGGGTCGACCTCGCCGCGGTCATCGACGGCGGGACCGTGCCTCTTGAGGCCAATGCCAAGCAGCTCCTCGAAGCCGTCTTAGGGCGAAACCTGCCCGTCGATGGGTTCGTCGTCACCGGAGATCAATCAAAGGGTATTTCAGGGCGAACCAAGCCGGGCGCCACCATCGAAGCCATCAACCTCACCACAGCGCCCAGTGGCCGATACCACACTGATGACACGTTCGTCATCGGCAAGGCTGACGCCAGCGGCAACTTTTCAGACGCCCAGTTGCAAGGCGACATGGCCATTCAAGAAGGCGACGTCATTCGCATGCGCGCCCGCTACGAAGACGGCACCACGTCTGATTGGGTCAACATCAAAGCTGACACCGCGCAAATCATCGACGTCAGAAACGCTCAGGTAGCGCTCTTTCGCATCGGGTTGGCTCCGACAGCGGGCGTGAGCGACAGCATCTCGGTCGAAAACATCAACGAAGGCCGACAGATTTCTGAACCTGGCGCGCGGGTGCAATTCACCAACAAGCGCACCGGCGAGAAACTGGTCGTCACGCTCGACGGTGAAGGCACCTTCCCCAAAGGCACCACCCTCAAGGGCAAAGCGGGCGACACCTTTTCCGTCGCGGCCACAGATGGCGCCAACAATGCTGACTTCAGCCTGGCCATCGGCGATGTGAACGTACCCGGAGGGACAACCGGTGGCGACATTCTGCCCGACCCCGCCTTGCACAAGGACGAGCTCAACAAAGACGGGTCGCCCAAATTCGGGAAAAAGAACTACACCGGCCCGCTCTTTCTCGATCGCGCGAACCCAGAAGATGTACGTCAAGGACAGCTAGGCGACTGCTACTTCCCCGCTGCCGTGGCGGCCATGGCAAAAACCAACCCTGAATTGATTGAAAATATGATTCGGGCAAACGGTGATGGCACCTTCAGCGTGACCTTCAAAGAATCAGATTGGGCCAGCGGACAATACAAAGACGTCGTCATCAAAGTTGACGGCGACCTTTACACTCGCTCTTGGGGCGGCCCGTTGTACGGGCACAGTTCAAACAGCGAAACAACGACCGATATGGAACTATGGTTTCCCTTGCTCGAAAAAGCCTACGCCCAGTGGAAGGGCAGCTACGACGCGATTGGCAACGGCGGTTTTGCAGGCGACGTCTTCGAGGATTTTATGGGGACACGAGGTCGTTCGATTTCGACTTCCAATTCTGCCGACGCCGTGTGGAGCGCGATAACCGAGGCCGTCAACGGCAACAAGCCCATCGCGGCTGGCACGCATGACGCAGATGGCCCCGTGAATTACACCAACACCGGTGTTTACGGAGATCACGCGTATTCAATCTTGGGGTACGAGACCTCAGGCACCGAGCGGTACGTGACGCTGCGCAACCCTTGGGGCCAATCAGAGCCCACAGGCAATGGCGCTAATGACGGCATCTTCAAACTCAAGCTGGAAGAGTTTCAGCACCTCTACGACAACGTGATGTACACGCACTGAGGTCACTTTGAAGAGTGAACTTTCAAGGTTCACTCTTCATTTTTCTTTAAGGTTGCGCGGCGGCCAGCTGTCGAACGGCCTGCTCGATGTCAGCAGCCTGAGGCACCGAGGCCAATTCGAGCGGGTCAGATAAGCCAACACCTGGCAAAAACTTACCCGCGAGTAACTTGGGCGCCGCCAACAGTTTGAAGAAAAGCTCATCGACGGTGCGCCGAATGAGATGCTCTCCAAAATTCGTCACTTCTGTGTCTTCGTTGACGAAAAGCACACGGCCTGTCTTTGAAACAGAAGCTTTGATGGCTTCCCAGTCGTAGGGCCACAGCGTGCGGAGGTCGATGACCTCTGCATCAATACCATCAGCGGCAAGCTTTTCAGCGGCCTGCACACACAACGGCAAGGTGCGACCGTAACTCACCACCGTCAACTGCTGCCCTTGGCGCATGGTCTTGGCTTTACCCAAAGGAATGGAGACATCTTCAAGCACCGGCCACTGCGCCGCCCACTGGGTTCTATCTCCCAACGGCGCATCGATGAGCCGGCTGAGCGCCTTGTCTTCACCGGGCTCACCGGGAATCAATTCTTGCCCCCGAATGCGCATCAACGCCTTGGGAATAAGAAACATCACCGGGTTCGTTTCTTTGCAGGCCGACAACAAAAGCCCATACGCATCAAGCGGAGTCGAAGGCATCACCACCTTCCACCCTGCCAAGTGCGTGGCCGTCGCGTCGAAAGAATGCGAGTGGTAAATGCTGCCGCGAATGCCGCTCCCCACGGGCGTCATCACCACCATGGGCAAATTCCACTGCCCATTCGATGCCCAATGCGTGTTCCCCGCCAACTTGAGCAAGTCGATGGTGTTGTAGATGTAATCGCAGAACTGAATTTCAGCGACGGGCTTGCCACCTGCGAGCGCAATACCGATGGCTGCTCCGATGATGCCTCGCTCGTCGAGGGGCGCGTTCCAGGTGGTCTTCAGCCCTTGAGTGCAGGTGAAGACACCGCCCAAGGGCATGCCCACGTCTTCTCCGAAGATGTCTGTCACGCCCAGGTTTTCTTCCGCGTAGTGCAGCGCCATGCGGACCGCTTGCGCCATGTTGGCCATGGTGTCGTCTCGTTTTGTGAAAGAGGTTTAGGGAGCGAAAGGGTCGCGACCCGGTTCGCCGTGGAATACGTGGTCCCACACGGTGGACCCTTCAGGCAATGGCTCTTCTTTGACCAACCGGGCCATGTCTGCAAATTGCTCGGTGTATTTGTCTTTGATGGCCTGAGCCTGTGCCTTGGTGAGAATGTCTGCGCTCTCGAGGCGCGCTTCGAACTGCGTGATGCAGTCGAATTCGTTGGTAGCGAAGTTGGCGCCCGAAGCTGAAGAATGGCCGTACAGACGCGAGACACGCGCTTCCAGGAGGAAGGGTTTTCGCTGCGTGCGCACATACTCAAACGCTTCTTTGAGCTCGAGGTACGCAGACACCGGGTCGTTGCCATCGATGGTCTTCGTCTTCATGCCAAAGGCAATGCCGCGATCGCTCAACTGCTTGGCACCCTGCACTTGCTCATACGGCGTTGAAATGCCCCAGCGATTGTTGGTGACGATAATCAACACCGGCAATTCTTGCCCAGGCCGGCTCGACCACACCAAACAGGTCGCGAAATCACCTTCGGCCGTTCCCGCATCGCCGCCGGTGACGATGCTGATGCCGTCGCCTCCGAAGCGCTTCTGCACCAGCGCGGTACCTGGGGCCATGCCGTACTGCACTTCAATGGGAGAACTGACCGGGGCGATGTTCCATTCTTTTTTGGAAAAGTGGCCGGCGAAGTTACGGCCTCCAGAATAGGGGTCGCTGGCCGTATTCTTCATTTGCCGAATTGAGCCAATGGGGTCTTCACCCATGGCGAGCAACGTGGCCGATTGCCGGTAGTGAAAATGACAGTAGTCGAAGGCCGGCCCTTGGCCCTTTTTGATGAGCAAACCTAAAGGCACATTGAAGGCCTCTTCACCTGGCCCCCCAATCCAAAAATAGCCGTGGCCGGTTTTATACATGGCGATGAGGCGCTCTTCGAGACAACGCGCCTTCACCATCGTGTCATGCATAGAACACAGCAGGGCTTTATCGAGCGGCAGAGCATCATTCATCTTCGCCGGGGCGCTCATCGTCTTCGCGTCGCGAGCCATGGGCGACTGCTCTACACCCAAACCGCTGCCGACTGCTTCAGAAAGCACTGGTGCGACGCGTCACTTGTCGAAACGTCGGCGCAAGCGCAGCAATTGATTCTCGCACACCTCAAGTTGGCGCATCGTTACCGCCTCTTCGCAGAGCTTTGTCACTTGATTCACCGCGCGCTCGGATACCTGAGCGCGGGCTCGCGGGTCGCTGCGAACAGCGGTTTCTAATTCTTGCAGCAGCTTGTCAACGCCCTTCGATTTCTTCTGCATACTCAGCGCTTGAGCATCAAGAATGCCATCGGGGTTTTCCTCCAGCGACGGCTTGCGTGCAGGCCACAAGAATGAAGCGAGCACCAGGAAGAGGGCCATTCCCAAGCCGGCTCCAAGCAACCAGGGCCAGGCGGCGCGAAAACTTCTTTTGAAGTCTCCTGTGTGCCCAGAAACGACAGGCTCGAGCGTTTCATCGGAAACACTGGCCACCTGTTGCTGTGAAACAACTACGGGTGACAACCCTACATCTGTTGCCGCCGCGCGTATTTGCGTCGTGGTGGAACGGAGGTCAGCCTTCACCTGAGCTGCATCAGGTCGCTGACCCGGTTCCTTCGAAAGCAACTTCAAAATCAAGTCTGAGAGGGCTTTGGGAATTTCCGGGTTGAGGGCCCGAGGCACCGGGGGAGCGGTCTGAACGTGATGCTTCATCACCTGCAACGGGGTGGGCCCAGTAAAAGGCAATTGGCCGGTCAGCATGCGAAAACACAACACCCCAAAAGAGTACAAGTCAGAGGCCGGGCCTGCGGGCCGCCCGCGCGCGTGCTCTGGCGAGATGTAGTCAGGGGTGCCTGCGATGCGCGTGACGCTGGTCTGATTTCGACGAGCCAAACCAAAATCAAGCAGCTTCACGTAAAATGACGGGCCCTCTTTCACCAAAAAAACGTTGGCGGGCTTCAAGTCGCGGTGCACCACGCCTGCTTCGTGTGCGGCCGCCAATGCAGCCAGTACCTGCTCGAGAATGACGATGACTTCCGCCACCGGCATCACCGGCTGCCGCTTCATGTGCTTGTCTAACCCCTCACCTTCAAGCAGTTCCATGATGAGGTAGTTGCGCCCATCTTCAAGCGTGCCGGCTCCGAAAATATTGATGATGCCCCGGTTTTTGACGGTGCTGATGACGCGCGCTTCATCGAGAAGCCGTTCCATGTCTCGCGGCTCATGCGAAACGTCGGGGCGCAGCACTTTGATGGCCACCGCCTTACCGATGAGCGCGTGCGTGGCTCGGTAGACAACGCCCATCGCGCCACCGCCGAGGCGTGCTTCGATGACGTAGTCCTGTACTTTGGTGCCAATGAGAGAAGGCCCGGTCGACTTGGTGTTGGTCGTTTCAACGACAACGGGTTCCTCGATGGAGTCTTCTTCATCAGTGAGGGTGTCATCGAGGGCGGTGATTTTCTCTGAAGGGTCGCCGTGGGGTGAGCTCTTCATGATGGTTCCACAGTGCGGGCACACACGCGCCCCCTTGGAGGAAACTGCCGCACAGGTAGGACACCGCACTTCGAGGGCCATGAGAGGCACTCAACTAAACACAACTGGGGTTGGTTCCTTCTCGACATTACTGGCCCGAGGTCAAAAGCCCTGGCTGTCATGGGAGAGCACCAACTGGCCGCAGGCCGCTGCGATTTCTCGACCGCGAGGCCAGCGAATGAGCGCCAGCATTCCTCGCTGCATCAGTCGCTCGTGAAACGCGAGCACTCGCGCTGCGGTGGGCACCTGAAGGCCCGTGCCCGGGTAGGGGTTGTAGGGAATCAAATTGACGCGCGAGGGAATGCCTTCGAGCAAGTTCACCAGGCGATCAGCATCGGCATCGGTATCATTGAGCTCGCCGAACAAAACGTACTCGATGAAATAATCGCGCTTGGCCTGACGACGCACCACGTCTTCTCGAAGCGCCTCGAGCAACGCGGAAATGGGCCATATTTTATTCTGCGGCATCACCTTGGTGCGCACTTCATCGGTGGTGGCGTTGAGTGAAAGCGCCAATGACGCTTTTGACTCAGCCAAAAATCGTTTTAACCCGGGCAGTACACCCGAAGTCGACACTGTCACTGACACGTGTCGCAATTGCGGTGCGGGCCCTTGCGTCAACACTTCGACGGCTCGCAAAACTTCATCGAGATTGTCCATCGGCTCGCCCATGCCCATGAACACCACGTTGCTCGCGGGCTGGGCCACGGGAGCCTCGCTCCGAGCGAGGAGATATTGGGCCACCATTTCTTCTGCGCGCAGCGAACGGAGGAAACCCAATTCTTTCGTCGCACAAAATGTACATTTTCGAGTGCAGCCGGCCTGGCTCGAAACGCAGATGGTGCTGCGGCCTTTGGCGGGAATTCTCACCGTCTCAACATTGGCGCCGTCAAAGTCGAGTGCGTATTTGGTGGTGCCATCAGGGCTGTGCTGTCGCTGTACGACACGCGGCTGTACCCACTTCTTGCGTTCGATGAATGGTCCCCACACGCGATGGCTGACCCCGGGAATTGTGCTCGGGAGCGATGTGGGCAGAGGGCGTTGTTGATAGAGCCATTTGAGCGCTTCCACTGCGCGCGTTCTGCTCCCCAACTCTTGGGTCAATTCGGCGAGCGTAAAAGCGGGAAGTTGGGGAGGTGACACACACCCCACCTCGCATTGGCCGCGAGGCCCTGTCAATGTCGCCTTCGCAGATAAAATCGTTGGGAGGGTATGATGTCGGCTGTGGTTGACCCGCGTGAATTCTGGAATCAGCGGTATGCGCTTCCTGGTTGGGCATACGGCACCAATGCCAATGACTTTCTTCGTGAAGTCGCTCCGCTGCTGGAAGGCCCCGTGTTGTGTTTGGGCGAAGGCGAAGGGCGCAATGCTGTCTTTCTAGCGCAGCGTTCGCTCGAAGTTACGGCCCTTGACTTGAGTGCAACCGCGCTTCGCAAAGCGCGACAATTGGCGGCCGAGCGCCACGTGTGCATCGAAACCGTCGAGGCCGATTTAGAAGAGTATGAATTGGGCGAAAACAAGTGGGGCGCTATCGTTTCAATTTGGTGTCACCTTCCCCCCGCGCTTCGAGCTCGGCTCTACGGCAACGTCGCTCGCGCCCTGCGCCCGGGAGGCCGGTTTGTTTTAGAAGCCTACCTGCCAAGTCAGCTCGCTTTTGATACCGGCGGCCCTAAAAATCGTGACTTGTTGTGTGAGCCGAAGGACTTGCGAGCTGAATTGGCCGCGCTTCAGATTGAGCGCATTGAATCGCTCGAACGAGATGTTCAAGAAGGCGCTTGGCATCATGGGCGCAGCGCAGTGGTGCAATTGCTCGCTCGGAAAAAACTTTGACAAGCTGGTACAGATGCATCACATATGCGATGCTTAAGGGTGATGAAAACGGCCACTCTTCCTCCGCTTCGCGTCACCCCGCAGCTCCGCAAGGCAGTCGAGCAATGCCTCGGCCCGGGAGAAACGCTTTCCACTTTTGTCGAGCAGGCCATTCGGCAGACCGTAGAGCGCCGTAGAGCAGACAGCACTTTTGCTCAACAGGCACTCAAAGCACGTGCGGCGTATTTGAAATCGGGCGTGTATCACGCAGCAGACGACGTGATGCAGGAGTTAAGAACCCAGCTCAAATCGGCTCGTCGTCGTAAGGCGCGCTAAGGTGACGCGTCACCACCAAGTTCGCTTTACAGACCAAGCCCGTGCCGACTTGCTGCACTTACACGGGTTTCTCGCTGAAGACTCGGTTGATGCCGCAGAGGAAGCTCTTGAAACCATCGACCGAGCGCTAGCGCTGCTGACCGAATTCCCTTGGTCTTGCAGAGCCTCGACTGCGCTCCACGGCGCTCAGTTTCGAGAATTGGTCATCTCTTTCGGAGCGAGTGGCTACGTGGCTTTGTTCGAAATCGAACGAGGCAATGTCGTGACCATTCTTGCCATACGTCATCAACGAGAAAACGAGTATTATTGAGAGTGACTTGCTCGGCGATTCACTTTGCAAGAATTCTCCAGGGAGCAGGCGTACAAGGAGAAGAATATTTCAACGGCGAATGGCATTCTTATGATGGGGCGCTACTGCTCGATGCAGTAGAAACGTTTGGGTATGACACACACACTATTTGCCTGCTCAGTCCAAGAAGATGCGCTCGCGCTCCCACATGACCCAAAAACACTGCTGCTGTTCATGAGCCAGTCACCACAATTGGAGCCGGAACTGTGCCCTCCGGTTTTCGTACCTGTCCAAATCTGTTCAGAGTAATGCAGAGTATAGTATTCTTCCGTTGTATCGATTCCAATGTGTGGAATCGTGGCCATATTTGCCTTGTTGTTAAATGCAACACCGTAAAAGACCAGCTTCCAGGGGCCAACGTCTTCAATGCGGTCAATTGCATTTGTAGTTGAGTCAGACAGCCATGCCTTCCACACGCCGCCCAAAAGTGCGCTCTGTGCCGCGAGGTTGCACTTCTGATCAGCTCCGGTGAGACCACCTAAATTGCCGTCGTAGGCAGTAGCGGTAACGAAGATGCGTTTCATCCCTCCATCTGAGGAGCCGCGATCGATACACGTACCCGCGGTATTGCACCTCTGATTGTCGCTACACACCTGGCAAGCGTTACCCTCAAGACCGCAGACGTCCAACGAAGTCGGGGGACGACAAGCGCCCATCGCATCACAGCATCCAGGGCAATTCAATTTGCTACACGTTGTTCCACCGTCTGTGCCTTCTACATGGGTGCACATACATTGCCCGTAGGTTCTATTCGGCATGCATGTTTGGGTGCCCATACTTCCAATGGAACACGAGCAAGCTGCACTCGCTCCTGGAACGCAGCTGGAAGATCCCCCATCAGGCAAGTCGTCAGTCAGAATACGCCCACCACAGGCCATGAAAGCGAATACAAAAAAAACGACACTCCATTGACTCATGTCCACTCCTGGCAGATTTGAGGCTGGCAATCACTCAAGCATTCCGTCATCTGCCGCAACCTTTTGGAGATCGATTGTCTCACCCAGTGAGCTCATCGCTACCAACCAAAAGTGAGGAAGATAGAGAGGCACTCGTGCGACGATGGAAATGATTCTCTTTCTGAGCCCGAGGTCGTCTTTGCACAATGCATACAGCGCTCGCCAATCTTCCATCGAACCTCTGTCGAGCACTTGGGCCAAGACCTCATCACTCGCGAGATCGAAATGCTCACGGTTCCAAAGAGCGCGGGACCTTGACAATGTTTCAAGGGCATTCATGCGTTTTCCTGAAGAGTAGCGGCAGCTAAAAGTCCGGCAAGCCGAGCCCCTTGTTCCTTTACGAAACCCCAATCATTCCAGGGTGCGACCAGCCCTTTGTAGCTGCGAAGTTCGACGTCAGCCAAGTCGTGCGGTGCGGCGCTGGCGAGCCTTTCGATCAGCTCTGCTTCCACTGACGCGCCAGAGTCTTGAGGGTAGAGCTGGTCAAGTGTGCTGAGGGCGACGAGCGCCTGTTGATTTCCGAGGCGCACGAGAAGAACCACGGTGTCGAGATAGTCCCGAACAGTATTTCGCGTCACCAGGAGCCAGGCCTTGATACGGGCCATTTCCGGAAGAGTCGGCACTCGAAGACCTTGTAGAATTTCTGTTTCGAGAGGAGCCAACCTGCGCAGTTGGCGGACACCCGTTTGAATTCCGTTGAGTGCTCCCAAAACCAGCACAGGCCGGCGCACCCGTGCAGATGCCCAACCTGCGGCCGCCTCAAGCGCAGTGAGCACATTCTCGAAATTGTCCTTGAGCTCGGTCAAGACGTGGTCGCCATCAAGGCTTTGCCGATGTCCTCCATGAAGTGTCGCTGCAATGTCTCCCACCAGCACTGCGTTTGGCAATATCGATTGAAGATGCCGCTCTGCGGCGAGCAATCTTTCCCAATCTGCTACCGAGTTCGACATGGTTGCACGATCCCCGAAGCGTCTGTTCCTGAACCGCTCCGCGGAGCGTTTCCGGCGAAGTCAGCCCTCTTCGAGAAGCATTTTGATTTCTTTCACTCGCCCAGTGACGAAATCGCGGGTCAAATTCTTGAACTGTTCTGGCAACAATTCACGGCTGGTGCATTCCTGTACCGCGACCAGATTTTGCAGCTCAATTTCCAGCGGGTAGCTGGGTGGAATGAAGTCTTTGACCACGGCTTCCACGTCAGCCGTAGTCACCTCTTCGCGGTTGTCAGCGACAGCGCGGAATTTGGCTCGCACCAAAATCGCTTCGATGTCTGCACCTGAATACGGGTGCCCTTGCGTGAGCGCCGAAAAGTTTGGCACCTCAACTTTGACTTTGGTCTTCTTTTGCATTGCCAAAAACAACTCATCTCGTTCAGCGTCGCTCTGCGGGTAGAACAAGGCCAAGTGTTCCTCAGCGCGGCCCTGCCGTTTCAAGTCGATGGGCAATAGGTCTGGTCTGCAGGTCAGCAAAAACCAAACAATTTTTCCCCGGTACGCGGTGTTGCCCATGAAGCTCGCAATGGCGGCGAAAATTCGGCTCGACGTTCCCGAATCGCCCCCCGCATCTCGGTCTCCTAAAAATGCATCAGCTTCGTCAATCATCACCGCTACCGGCCAAAGCGCTTTGAGCAAGTTGAAGATTTTTTCCAAATTCGCTTCAGTCACCCCCTGCCATTGGCTGCGGAAATTAAGAAATTTGACGCAGGGAACGCCAATTTCTCCCGCGAAGCAGGTGACGAGAAAGGTCTTCCCGGTGCCAACAGGCCCCGACACCAAGTAGCCCATCGGCATCACTTCAATGCGGCCCTTCTTGAGCGCAGAAGACGCGTCGCGCAGCATCTTCTTGGCCTTGGCGTGGCCCGCCACCACGTCGAGGGTGTATTCAGGTTCAATGAATTCCAACAACCCGTGACACTCGGCCTGAATAATTTCTTTCTTCTTTTCTTTGAGTGTCTCAGCGGTGATGCGTACCCCCGCTTCGATGGCTTCAGTGAGCAGTCGATCTAAATTAATACGCGAAAGACCCGCGGTCATTTTGGCCAAAGCCGGCAAACTCACATCTGAGACCGATTGTAATTTCTTGCCCTCTAATTTCCATTTGACGAAATCGAGCCGCTCTTCCTCGGTAGGCAAAATGATTTCGATATTGGCGACATAAGGGTTGCGCGAAATGCGCGGCGTCAGATCAGCCAAATTTTCCGCAATCAAGACAACGGACAAATCGCCTTGCAGAAATTGTGGGTCAGATGCCCATTTCACCAGAGTGGCCAAAACGAAGCGGTCTTCAGCCTGCAATTGCGACATGTCGCTTGCGGGGGCGATGGTCTCTGCGAAATCGATAACCAAAGCCAATGACTTGCCGTCGGCCAATCGCAGACGCAGGTAGTTCTCGATGATTTGTAGCGCCCGACCTGGGTCTCTGGGCGGCGTGCCTTTGGCGAATTCAGTACCAAAGAGTGTGTCGTAACTGCTGAGCACGCGATTGAAATCTTGGCCCGTCTCAGGCACCGCCGCACGAATGCCAGAACTGCGGTCGTAAAAAAGAACGTGATCTCTGCCTCCGAAGAGGTCTTCTGCCAAAAATTGTCTCAAATTGGCGAAGGTACGTTCGCCGCCCTCTGCAGTCACCGGCTGGAGATCTCTGACCGCGCCGTACACCACGAAGGTGCTCACCGTTCGCGTGTAGTACCGCTGCGCCAGTTTCTGCGCCCAGGGCGGAAGCGACGCCAAGGGGTCATCTGCCTTTTTGCGAGCCATCTCTTTACTTAGGCACAGCGGGACCTCTTCCAAAACGCCAAACTTACAAATCGCATGCCTCTCATTGCAGCACATCGTGGAGCCCAACCGGGCGAAGGTCCCCAGCAACGTCCTCTGTGATGACGTTTTCCTTCAAATCTTCTTTTCGGAAAGGGCTTCCAGTCGGAGAAACTCGATGTCATCGCAGAGGACGTTGCTGGAGACCTTCGCCCCGGGGGCTCTTTCAACACGTGCCCATAGAGACGCTCATCTTCTGGTAGAAATACCCTGTCGGGACATTTGCTCGACGCGTGAGGCATCGCCCCGTTCGCACCGCCTGCAGTTGCCCGAGTGCTCAGCGCCTGAACGATGCGCTCAAACGAAGGAAGCACATCATCAAGTTCAGGCGACCTCGCTCACAAACCATCATCGCTCACCCTGTTGCCCTTAAAGCGGAATCACCATCACGTTCAAACCATCAAACCCACGGTTGATATGCAACACAACCAAAGCGTGCGGCACTGAGAGACATGTATTTCAAAGTGATTGGGTAATGCGTGTGCCCTAGGGTCTAAGCGTTGTCCCAAGTGCTCAATGAGCCGAACCGTCGCATCGCTAGAACTGGCCTTGAATTCCGGCCCCAGTCAACGTCACCGCCACGGGAGGGGCATGCTTGCGATTCAAAACCCAGACTGGTTTTCGGAAGATAATGCCAGCGATGGCTGTGCTGGCCCCCGCCACCTGTATCGCGCTCGCCAGAATGCCAATTCCGAGAGGAACATGCCCATACGCAGACAACAGCAAGGGCCCTGCGATGGGAACAAGGCCGAGCCAAGGCGTGAGGCATCTATCTGATGACCCACACAGAAGTGTATTCAGCAGACCCCCCATGACCGAAAGAGCTGCCGTAGGCGCGTAGCTCGCTGCGAAAAGCGCCGTTCCTGAAATGATGAGGCCGACGCGGGTACTGTGACGAAGTTGGTACCCTTTGGGTGGAACCTCTCCTTTGACCGCCTCAAGCGTACGCGGCCATTCGACTTGAGGAGCCTCAGCTCGAGGTGCATCGACGGGTTGAGCAAAGGTGAGGAGCGGCATGAGGAGCATCAGGGTCACTGCGATTCGGTGCATGACCAGGTGGTTTGCAGCTCGGAGACCAAGCGCAACTTCGTGAAAGATCGGGCCTTCGAGCCCAATCTGTGAAGCAGCTTGCACACAAGTGTGCAGGTGCCGACAAGGCCTGCGGCTCGGGGTGTTAGCGGTCTGAAGGTGGGTCAAAAAATTCGCGCATGGCGAGTGAGCCTGACAGCCTGCCCAACGACATGACGGCCTGGGCAGCAATGCACGCAGTAGCAGCGGTTTCGGGGCTTATCGTCATCGCCTTAGCGCTGCTCCAAAAAGCTCACAGCCCGTTGCTTCGCCCGCTCGCACTTTTAGGGGCTGATCAATTCGCATGGAATGCGGCCGCAGCCGGCAGCGAGCTCACCCACCAAGACACATTCGCCGTGTTGAGCGCCTTGGCCGCGCCTTTCTTCACGCCGCTGGCCTTCGATTTCGTGTTGTGCTTCGTGGGCAAGCGCACCCGATTTCGCTTGCTGCTGCGCTCCGCATACGGGCTCGCCTTTCTACAAACCGTGTTCGCAGCCTTGAGCGCCACTGTACTCACCCGTCACTCCGACGACCTGTTGGCTTTGGGGCTTCTGTTGGTCGGAGTTCCCTACGCACTGGCCGCCATGGTTCTCGTGGTGCGTCATTTCCGCCGTTCCAACACGCCACTTGAAAGACTGCGCTCCACTCTCTTGTTAGTCGCGCTGACAGTGGTGCTGTCATGTCTCACCACTGACCCGCTGGCTGATTTAGGCCTGGCGGTACCGCACCTGGCAACGGTGGGGAGTTTCTTCTTCAACGCCATACTGACGCATCTCACGCTTGTCCTGAGACTCCTCGAGCCTTACGGCAAGCGTCGCCTTGCTCTCGGGCAAGCCGTGGTGATGGCGCTCCTCTTTTCAGTCGGCTCACTGGCGCTCTTCAATAGCTTTGGCGACAACCAAGGCGCACTGGTGGTGGCGGTGCTCGCCATCTCACTGACAGTTGCGGTGTTGACTTGGCTCTACCTCATTCGCAGCAGCGCGGTGCGCACCAGTCTCGAGCGCTTTGCCACCTTGGGCCGCTTTTCCGCTCAGATGGCGCACGACCTTAAAAACCCACTCGCTGCAGCAAAAGGAGCCGCAGAGTATCTTCAAGAAGAGCTCCGACGCGCGAGTCTTGATTCGACCCGAGACTTTGCCGCGTTGCTCGTAAGCCAATTGGGCCGCTTAGAAATCGTCATCGACCGCTACCAGCGCCTCTCGAAGTTGGAACCACAGCTGACGCTCATCAACATCAATCAACTCGTCCAACGCGTGACTTCACTGCAGCGCTTTGCGGCAAACGCAGCAGTGGAGGTGAATTTGGCATTGGTCACCCCTGGCCCCACCATTCGCGCCGACGGCGACTTGCTGGCTTCTGCACTTGAAAATCTCGTCAAGAATGCTCTCGAGGCGATGCCTGAAGGGGGCACCCTGGCCGTGTCGACGGAAGTCAGCCGTGAAGACGACGACGACGGGCAGCTGCGCATCAGTGTGAAAGACACGGGCATGGGCCTCAACGCTAGAGCGCAAGAGCAAGCCTTCGAGCTCTTCTTCACTACCAAAGCCAGTGGCAGCGGCCTGGGTCTCGCTTTTGTCCGCGAAGTGGCGCATGCCCATGGCGGCGAAGCGCTGTTGTCGTCTCGTGAAGGCCAAGGCACCACCGTCACTTTGGAACTGCCACTTGTTTTTTGAAGTAACGTTGCGTCCTCTTAAAGGGAAACCATGCCCGGTGATTCTGCTCAATTGTTAGTCGTTGACGACGATGAAGCCGTCGGCCGAGTGTTGGCCGGGCTCCTCGCTCAGGCGGGCTACCAGAGCACCTGGGTACCCTCCGCTGAAACGGCGCTTTCGACGCTCGAGAAAAAGGCTTTTGACTTGGTTCTCTCTGACGTGCGCATGCCAGGCCTGTCTGGTTTAGATTTGCTCCGCACCATCCGCGAGCGATTGCCTGAAGTGCCCGTCATCTTGCTCACCGCCCATGGCACCGTGCCCATGGCCGTCGAGGCGATGCGTCAAGGAGCTGCCGATTTTCTCCTCAAACCTTTCGACCGCGAAGAGATGCTCTTCGTGGTGAAGAAGGCGTTGTCGCAGAGCGAGCCTGAACGAAGCCGCCCGCCTCGACCACCGGTGGAAGCTGTCGTCGGGTCCGACGGTATGGTGGGCATTTCGAGTGCGCTCGCCGAAGCTCGAGCACTCATTCGCCAAGCAGCTCCCACGCCGGCGACGGTGCTGATTCTTGGCGAAACCGGCACGGGAAAAGAGCTGGTGGCGAAGGCAATTCACGCGCAGTCGCCTCGCAAAAAAGGTCCCTTCGTGCGCCTCAATTGCGGTGCACTTCCTGACAATCTCTTTGAGTCAGAACTCTTCGGGTACGAGAAGGGCGCATTCACTGGAGCCGCTCAGCGGAAACCGGGGCGAGTAGAGCTGGCGAGCGGTGGCACCCTGTTTCTCGATGAAGTCGGCGAATTGTCTCTCAACTCGCAGGTGAAACTGCTTCGGCTGCTGCAAGAGAAAGAATTTGAACGCCTCGGAGGCATAGAAACGCTCAAAGCTGATCTCCGCGTGGTGGCCGCGACGCATCGCTCTTTGCCTGAGATGGTGAAAGCCGGGACCTTTCGCGAAGACTTGTACTACCGGCTCAATGTGGTCCCCATTTCGCTCCCGCCGCTGCGGCAACGAAGCGATGACCTCGAGGCCCTCATTGCGCATTTCCTGGCATCCATCGGTGCGCAGCACGGGCGGCCGTCGGTGCAATTGGAACCCGAAGCGGTGCAGTTGCTCCGTCGGCAGTCTTGGCCTGGCAACGTGCGTCAGTTGCAGAATTTTATCGAACGGCTGTTGATTCTCGCTCCGCCTGGAGAACGTATCGACGCTGTCACCGTGCAACGGGAACTCGAGCGCGCCGCGGGGCTGGGCGATTCGAGCACTGAAGTCACCGTGGCTGAGTCATTGCCCGAGCGGAGAAAAGAAGCCGAACGCCAAGCGCTCGAGCAGGCGCTCGACAAAGCGGGTGGAAATCGTTCGCTCGCGGCGCGGCTTTTGGGAGTGAGTCGACGCACGCTCTATAACAAATTGGAAGCACTCGGCCTCGAAGGGCGATGAGTCTCGGAAGATCGTCGAGAATTTCAGGGGCGGGTATTGCTATGAGCTCAACGGCCTGTTCGCGGCTAAGGTTGAGCGTCGGGCGGTTTCTTCTCGAATTCCAACACCACCGTCGTAGGCGCACCACCCTCGCGCACATCAACCGTTTTCAAGAATGGCTTGTAGCCATCGCGGGTCATTTTTAAAGTGACCGAACCTGCGCGCACCGAGCGAAGATCTGGAAACTCTTTAATAGGCTCAGGAAACACGACGCCTTGAATCTGAAGCTTCACTTGACCTGCAAGGTCCTCCGGGCCTTCGATGAGGAGCAGACCGGTCGGGGGCGGCTTGAGCATCACCACGGCAGCCAGACCCACTATCAAAAACGCCACCACCGCCGCCAAAGCAACGATGAGTCTTCTATTGCCATCTAAAGTCGACGACGGTTCACGCTCGGCGGTCACCGAAGCGTGCGTAGGCGGAAGGTCTTCACCCAACACCAGCGGTGATGGCCCCAGCGCACTCAAAGGCTCTTTCGGTGTCGACACGTACGTCGTGGCGAGAGGGCGCCCTGGGTCTGTATCGCTTTCGGCAACCATCACCTCAGGCCAATTGGGGTCACTGCTTGACTGATCTCCTGAGGGTGGTGGTGCTCCTGATCTCCCAGGGTTGGTGGCGAGCTCTTGCGACGAAGCCCCGCCGTGTTGAGCCAACACCGTCGAATCACCACTTGAATGCTCATTGCTCAGCATCGGAGCGACTGCAGTCAGCCGCGGGCCACTGTTCGACCCCTTTTTCCGAGCTGAGACACCTGGAGGCGTCGGGGTGCGCATCAACAATCGCGGCCCCGGCAACGTGGGCGCCTGCGTGGAAAGGCCGACCGGCATGAGCGGCGAGCCATCGGTAATGGTGCCTGCATTCTCGTGGGAATCGGTGATGCGAGGGAGCGGGCTGCTGCTGGGTGCGACCACCATATTCTCAGGAGCATGCACTTCTGCGTATTCAGCGACGCGAACTCTTTCTTTCTCAAATTCTTCGGCAAAGGTGGCCTTCATGAAAGCCGCGAGATCTTTTCGCGCGAATACATTGCCAGTGGCGTACATAAAAGCACGCAACTCTTCGCCGATTTCAGCGGCCTGCTGATAGCGATCCTCAACTTCCTTGGCGAGCGCCTTCATGACGATGCGCTCGAGTCTGTCTGGTATTTTTTGGTTGAAATGCGAAGGCGGCAAAACGTCGACTTTGCGCACTTTTTCTAAAACAGAGAAATCAGATTCCCCAATGAAGAGCCGTTCACCGGTGAGCATTTCGTACAAACACACACCAATAGCAAAGATGTCGCTCCGCCCATCGAGGGGGAGCCCCCGTATTTGCTCAGGGCTCATGTAACCAAATTTACCTTTGAGAATACCGGCCTGGGTTTTGGTCGCCTTTCCTGCCGCTTTGGCGATACCAAAATCGATGACTTTTACTTCTCCGTCGTACGAAATGAGCACGTTTTGGGGCGACACATCACGGTGCACGATGGACATATCGCGACCCTGTTTGTCTTTGGCACGGTGCGCGTAGTCAAGCCCCTCACAGCACTGCGCCATCACATAACAAATGAGCGGAATGGGCGCCGGGTCGCCTCTTTTGCGGCAGCGGTCAAACATCGCCCGCATGTCTTTCCCCGACACGTATTCCATGGCGATGAAGTACGAATTTGAGAGATTCGCGAGCTCGTAGATTTGCGCGATGTTGGCGTGGTTGAGCTGAACTGTAATTTTGGCTTCATCGATGAACATCGAGATGAACTCTTCATCTTCGGCGATGTTCGGCAAAATGCGTTTAATCGCGACGATGCGTTCGAACCCCCCCGCCCCAAACGTCTTCGCACGCCACACCTCGGCCATTCCTCCGATGTTGATGCGGTCGAGCAGCAGATACTTCCCGAAGGGAATGGGCTGTCGTTTCTGAAGTGTGGTCACGCGACTTTCGGAAAAGGTTGAGATATTCGAGCAACGAGCCCTTTGCGGCAGCCTACCCGCGTACAAATCACCGACACGATGAAAAATCAGGGGAGGCCATTGTAGGCATCATTCCCACCCTCAGCCGGCCAGCACACGTGCCGGGTCGACCTTAGCGGCCCAGCGGGCCGGACCCCACGCGCCCAACGTCGCAGCCAACATGCCAAGCGCGATACCAAATGCAGGGAGCCACCAAGGCATCACAAAAAAAGTATCTGGCTTGAAAGGAAAGGGAGGCAACACTCGGCCTGCGAGTGTATCAGTCGCCCATGCCGCGAGGCGGGCTACCCCGGCACCTCCGATTCCACCTGCGAAACCCAAGACGAGGGCTTCCACCATCACCAGAGCAAAAATGTCACCCTGCCGCGCACCCACCGCACGCATGACGCCCAATTCTTTTTCACGCGCCCTTACTGCTGCTGACAGCGCGTGAGCGATGTTGAACGCTGCCAAGAGACACACCAACCCTGAGAGGAGTGTCAATGCAGCGGTAACAATGACGATGGCAGCGCCCGCGTTTTCACCCATGCGACGCTCTTGGTCGTCAACTTGCAATCCCATCTCCTTCACTGCCGCGACGATGGCTGGCACCGCAGCGGGCGAAGTCGCTTCGAGGGCGACTGCGCTGAAGGTTTGCGTATCGACATGGGCACCCTGATTGAGCCGAATGGCAACGTCTAAGGGGATGGTGAGGCCGGCCAGCAAACCTCGATTCGAAACACCCACCACTTGCGCTTGGGTTGACAGCACCGCGCCCGGAGCGACCGCCGCGACGAAGCTCCGATTCCAATCGACGGGAAAACGAAAGCCTTCAAGCATGCTGGCCGAGAGCTGTGGGAGCGAGCGCGCTGGCGCAAACGTCTTGTTGTAAATTTCAAGCAGCCGTGAGGCCAGCACCACCGGAATCGGCTTCTGTGAACCACCGTCGCTAAAATCACCAATGTGAACGTCGGCACGAACGAAGGCAGGGTCGACGCCGGTCGCGACTACTTCGACGCCGAGGCGAAGGCGCTGCCCAAAAAAGTCACCGTCATAAGTACTGACTGCAGGCAGCCGCACATTCATTTTGCGATACACCCGCTCAACTCCAGACAGGGCCGCTAAGCGGTTTACCGTGTCTTGCCGCAGTGTTCCTCCCCCCAACAAGCCGATGGCGAGCGGCGAAGGAATCACTTCCACCATGTTCGAATCGACGGGGAAAATTTTTTCACGCACGACGCGGCCCACGCCCAAACCCAAACTCACAAAAAACACCAACGAAGCGATGCCCATCGCAATGCCAAAACTGGAGCTCAATGCTGCGCGCAGCTGGCGACGAAGCTGGAGCCGCACCAACTTCTGCATTGAGCCAAATCTCACTGCAGTCTTCCGTCAGCCAGGCTCAGCGTTGCGACGGTGGTCAGCCCTTGTGCATTGAGCGATTGAAAAAGAGAAATCACTTCAGCCAGTGTCCGGGCGTCGCGATTGCCTGTGGACTCATCGCAAAACAACACTTTGGGCCCATTGAAGAGCGCCCGAGCGATGGCGACTCGTTGCCGCCCTCCTCCTGACAATTGATTAGGCAAACCCTGCGCCTTGTCTCCTAAGCCCACTCGAGCCGATGCCATCTGAGCCAGCGCTTCGTCGCTTGGCGCTGCACTCGAAAAAGCAGCCGGGAGCGACACATTGGCTAACGCACAGAGGCCCTGAAAGACGATGCCCACCGTGGCAGTCGGCAGCTGCAACACCAAAAGCACCGCGATAGCGATGGCAACCGGGGCATAGGGCTTCATGAGGGACGTCGTTCCTACTCTGGTCTGCGACGGGCCTCAATGAGAGCAAGATGTTCGTGCCAGGAGCCCAAGCACAGTTGCCTTCGGCACTGCTCCGAACCCCATCGGCAAAGGGATTCGCGCCATAGCGCTCATGTTCGGCATGGTGATCAGATAGCGCACTTCGAGAATTATTCGACTCGCTGCATAACTTTGAGAGCGAGTTCAAGCGCCTCTAGAGTAGCTCTATCTTTCACGCGGTTGGCCGCTCGTTTACTGACGATGATTCGTGCAAGTGGAAGGACGGGTACTGGAACACCGTCGATCTCGATTCTCTTGGCGTCTTTGTATTCGTTGGCGAAATCGGGAAGCCCTGAAAGGTGGGTGACCACATCAAATCGCTCACTCATTCCACCAAGCATCGGTGGCTCCGAACGAGTTACCCAAAACCCGCCTGCCCTTTGGGCTGCTTCACCTATGCGGTGATCGGCCAAATTTTCAAAGAAAAGGTCCAAGTCTTCCGTAGCGCCACGCGCCCCTTGAAGAAGCGCCGCACTCATGCCCACCAGCATGTAGGGTACACCCAGCTCGTTGAGGGACCGAAAAAACGCTTTCTCGCCTTCACTCAACGATGCGCGGTCGAAGTCGGCCATGTGCAAGCCCAAGACGAAGCCGCTCACTGGGGGAGCGGGCGAGTTGAAGAAGTTGGTGATAGACATCGCCACTGTCGACAGAAAGTTCCGCGGCGAGTTTTGTGGCTCGAGCCCGGAGCGCAATGTGACGCTCTGCTAAGTCGCGATGCTCAGGCGACAATCGAGCTAATTCTTCTGAGAGGGTGAGGTCTTTCACAACGTCCAAAGGCTACCACACGGCAAACTTCCGGAGGTGATCTACCTCACTCACGTTGGCACAGAGGGTTTAGCAGGGGCTTCATGAGGGTGGGTTAGCATTCGAAAGGTTGCGCAACGGGAGTTGGGTTGCGCAACCGGTGTACCCGCCCTTCGGTACTCTAGTTCGTTGACGGGCTTGTTTTCGCCGCCATACCAAAGCCAAGGTTGGTTGCGTTTGAGGTCTCCAAATTTACCTTGTGGAGCTGCC